>JAHFTU010000111.1 GCA_023269295.1 Candidatus Woesearchaeota archaeon
GCAGGAAAGCCATGTTTCCTGAATCGTGCCAGACCTCAAGCTTCTCAACCCTGATGCCTAGCTCCTTCTCAAGCTTCTCAACCAAAGGGTTCATCTCGTGGCAATGAGTGCACTCGGTGCCTGTAAACATCAACAGTCGCTTGCCGTTCTCGGACATTAAATTTTCACCTCGTGACCCTTTTTCAAAAAGGGTCAATCGAAAAGATTATGCCTACCTATTCAAAAGCGTTATTAAAAAGTTTTCTGTAGCGCTAAAAGAACAATCAAAATAAGAATATGGGCCCGACGTGAAGTTCACAGCCGTTTTCCCCCAGGGCTTTTTTCCAGCAGGAAAAAAGGGCTGATTTGAACACGTGACCATCGGCTTTCTTAGCGCCAAATTAATGGCTGAACCGATAGTGGCCGTATAAGACCGACGCTCTAACCGGGCTGAGCTACGGGCCCATCATGACCTTCTTATAAAGAAGGTCAATCAAGAAGAAAAACGGTGGCTTTATAAAAATTGCGGAAAAAGCGCGATTTTGCGGAAGCAGTCTTCAACTGCCGAAAATCTTGCAGTTGTCGTCGGAAAATTTGCGGAAAATGAGGGACAAAGCTTATTAAGGAGTGAATTAATGAAAAGACAATGACATTTGCAAATTCGGCTGAGGACATAAAGTATCCTGACCTCGACACAGGCATTGACATAAACTCCACTGCACAGGCAAAAATGCTTAAAAGAACTTACAACCTCATAATGTGGTTCTTTGTAAGAGACTCCTGGATTGCGCTGCTGCCTAGGTGGTGCGGAACCATAATCTTATTTTTAGTAATTCTTCAGCTTACAGGGATAATAAAATGAGTTTTACTGAATTGCACGCGCTAATCACGATTGCAATGGCGCTTTTAGGGATTGGAATTGGTGTAGGCAAAGTGCTGGCTGATGTCGCTTTCCTGAAAAAAGAGGTCAGCAAACTTGCAGTACTGGAGAGGGAGCAAATAGAAATGAAGCTAATTCTGAAGCAAATAGCAAAAAAGCTTAAAATCAGCTATTGAAAAAGAAGTGCGACGGCCGGGCAGCGTCGCTCTGCTCCGGGCCCGTCCGCTCGCCTGGAATAGTTTTTGGTCCAGCTTTTGCTCCTCCGCAGAGGAGTAAAAGGTGGAATGCGACGGCCGGGATTCGAACCCGGGTAACGACCTTATTGCGCTTTCCGAGAACGATTTTTCGCCTCAGCGAAAAAGGGTTCATGGCAAGGTCGTGTCATACCGCTAGACCACCGTCGCGTGACCCCTTTTAGGAAAAGCGGTCAATCGGAAAACCGACGACCACTCTTCAGAGAAGGTCAATCAAGAACCTCCTAAGGGTCAATCAGAAAATGGGCAAGGGGCTTCTTTTAAATGTTTTGATGCCAGGCCTGGTTTTTGATCAGGCTGCAAGAAAGTTGAATGTGCCCAGACTCACATTATTACGAAAGGCACGCCAGAATCTTTATATACCTACAGTCGCAAATGAGTTCTGATATGAATAAGCTCCGGGGGCTTTTAATCCTCCAAACGCTAATAATCCTCGCTCTGCTTGCAATTGCGATAAACGCAAATAATCCCCCCAAGCCCAAATACGGGCTCTTATCGCCGGGCGTTTATGCCGATGCAGACCCAAGCGTGCCAAAAGGCTTTGCAATCGCCAATTTAGATCCGCTTCAGGCACAAATGGACACTTTCCTTTCTGCCAACAAGCTGAATGTTTCCATACTTGTGCAAAACCTGAAAAATGGGGCAACCATGACAATAAGGAGCCGACAGGGTTTCTATGCTGCGAGCCTTAACAAAATACCAGTGGCCGTTTTGATCATGGAAAAGGTTGAGAAAGGGAATTTATCAATGGACACAAAACTTAAGGTTCTGGATTCTGACAAAAGCAGCGATAAAGGCTCAATTGACAGTTCTCACGATTCAACCCATTACAGCGAATTAACTGTCCGGGAGCTCGTGGAACGGATGCTCAGGGACTCAAACAATACAGCCTTAAATGTGCTCTTCAAACAAATGGACCAGAACGACATGGCCGCGCTTCTTGATTATTACAACATTGATTTCAACTCAAATTACCATTATGACAGATCGCGCTACCAAGGAAACTCCAAGTTTATCACCCCACGCGCAGCAGCCAACATGTTTTCAAGCCTTTATTTTTCAACAGTGCTTGAGCCAAAAAACTCCGAGTACATACTATCTTTGCTCACAGGCACAGACTTCAATTTGACCGAGGCGGCAGGCCTTCCGGGCGACGTAGTGCTAGCCCATAAGTACGGGGCATATTACGATGACTCTACAGAGCTTTTCCACGATTGCGGCATAATGTACATCGGCAAGACCAGGTTCCTTTATTGCGTCATGACATCCAACATCGAATTTGATAACGCCAAACATTTAACCTCCATCGTAGTCAATCAAACTTACCTGTTCATCACGCAGACAAGAGCAAGATTAGACGATTACAAGAAGCGGTTTGATTAAAATGGGCCCAGCATGACCTTCTTAACAAGAATGTTGCAAATCGGCAGCAGCCGATTGCACATTCCGCATAGCGGAATTGTGCCGGAAAGGCAACATCCCTCAGCCATGGGCTGAGAGAAGGTCAATCAAGAACCTTCCGCCTAAAGAGGTCAATCAGAAAACTCTAAAAAAGAAAAAGAGTGGGCCCAGCCAGACTTTCGTACCTTTGCGTTTTGGATAAACCCTTTTCGCAAAAGGGTTTCGAACTGGCGGCCTTCTCCGCTCCTAGCGACGTTTTGGATCGAACCCACACTCGCTGCTGGCGAGGTGGGCACAATCGCATTGGCGATTTGTGCCTTTTGCTTGCAAAAGGGTCGCATGTAAGGGAGACGTCATCCATGGACTTCTCAATTATCCTCAGATAACTGAGAAAGCTAACCACTAGACCATGGGCCCGT
Organism: Candidatus Woesearchaeota archaeon; assembly: GCA_023269295.1. Classification (GTDB taxonomy): domain Archaea; phylum Nanobdellota; class Nanobdellia; order Woesearchaeales; family UBA10216; genus UBA10216. The sequence goes on from JAHFTU010000111.1 coordinate 2,934, forward strand.
GGCAAGGGCGACAATTATAGCCGTTTATATAACTTTTGATGGGCATAGATTTAAATAGCTGTTTCGACGAAGAAGCCTCATGGAAGACCGCATCATGCAGATAGTTCTGGGCAAGGAAAGCAACGAAGTCACGTGGAGGAGCATGATTTACGAGCTCGTGAAGAGCGAGCAGATGGACCCGTGGAATGTTGACATCTCGGTGCTGTCCAAAAGGTACGTGCAGATGCTGAAGAAGCTCAAGGATTTGGACTTCAGGGTCTCTGGAAAAATGGTGCTTGCAGCCGCAATACTTCTCAAGATGAAGTCAAACCTTCTGGTGGGCGAGGAGATGGCCGAGCTCGACAGGCTCATGAGCCCGCAGGATGATGAAAGCATGAATGAGGGCTTCTACGAGGAGCTAGACAGCGCATATGCAAGGGAGCAGGACCAGTACTCGCCCCAGCCGCTGCTGCCAAGGACACCGCAGCCAAGGAAGAGGAAAGTTTCAATTTACGACCTCGTGATATCGCTGCAAAAGGCGCTTGAGGTGAGGGACCGAAGGGTAGTGAGAAACATGCC
>JAHFTU010000112.1 GCA_023269295.1 Candidatus Woesearchaeota archaeon
AGGAACCGATGCCCAGTTCACAAATTATGAGGCAACAAGCGAAGGCTTTTCCATATTTGCAATAAGCGCAGCTAATCCTGTAGAGCAGCCTGTTTTGAGCATTAACAAAACCTTAGCGCCTGTTCAATCACCAGAATTAAATGTTTCTGGCGTTAAAGCCGCAAACGCCGCCAGTTCTGCTGGCAGTATCCAAAAAACGAATGCATCCTCTGTAACGCTTGTTGTCAATGAGGGCAGAATGCCCTTTGTTTCAAAGGCTAGGCTGGTAATTGCGTCTATTGCTGCGGTTATTGTGCTGTTTTTTATCTTTTTAGCTCTAATACAAATGAAAAAACGAAGGGACCAGGAACATATTTATGAACTCGTAGAAAGGGCTTCTAGAAAATCGTCTAGAAAAGCGCATAAATGAACGGCGACAGCGCAGACGAGTGCGCGAAGACCACCAGTATTCCAACAAGGACCAGCGTGATTAGGATTGGCAGCAGCCACCATTTTCTCCTGACTTTCATGAAGTTCCAGAGGTCTGCAAGTATTGAGAACTGCCTTTTGAAGAAGCTCTTGTTCTGGTTCTTCAGTATATCGGCAACCCTTTCATCGTCTGCGTTTTTATCCATTTTTTAGTCCAACTGCTGCGCTCTTGCTTTTATTTTTATACTTTACTAAATTGTTGTTGTTCTTGGTTGCCTTTGATGTCATGAATAAGCTTTTATAAGCCCTAAGCTGATCTTAATTGCTTCGTCTATCTTATTGGCTGTTTCATCATTGACCTTTCCTATTTTTCTCACGAGCCTCTGCTTATCTATGGCTCTAATCTGGTTTAAGAGGGCTTTTGATTCCTTGTCCAGCCCGGAAGTTTTACTGTCCACAAGAGCCTCAAAAGGGTGCAGTAACTCGACTTTCTGGGATGTTAATGGTGCAATTATTGTAATCGGGCTGAATTTGTTCCCAATATCATTTTGTATTATGACTGCAGGTCTCGACTTTTTAATCTCGTGGCCGATTGTGGGGTCAAGATTAACCAGCCAAATCTCCCCCCTTTTTACATCAGCCATTTCTTAAACTTCCTGAGAGGCGCTTTCCCATTCGCCTAAAATTTTAAGCTCTTCTTTTCCCACTTGCTTATACGCTGCTATGAGCTTTTCTTTTAGGCCCTTATTCTTAGCTTGCAAAATCAGCCTGCTAATCACGTTTTCGTAACTTTCATTCTCTTCCCTTAGCGTATCCAGGGCAGATTTTGTTCTGCTATGCAGCTTAATTGTTGTAGCATCCATGGTATACCTTAAGTATACCACCTACTATTTAAATGTTGCGTCCCTAGTCTTTTGCCAGGCTTTCGCTGTCCCATAGGTCCTTTTTGTTGTCCTCGCGCTTTATCAGGAAAGTGTCCAGCACGAGGTAATCTATGCCTGTGCCTGTGAAGCACCGGTACGCATGTTCAGGTGTCATTACAATGGGCTCTCCGCGGATGTTAAAAGATGTGTTGACGAGTATGGGCACTTTGCTGTGCTTTTCAAACTCCTTTATGACATCGTAGTATCTTGGGTTGGCTTCCCTTCTTATTGTTTGCAGCCGCCCTGAGCCGTCAACATGCGTTACTGCCGGCAGCAGCCTTTGCTTGTCCTTTTTGACTGGGTAAACGAATGACATGAAAGGCACTTCCAGGTCCACATCAAAGTACCTGCGGGCATCCTCAACCGCAACCACCGGTGCGAACGGCCTGAATTGTTCGCGGTGCTTTACTTTCAGGTTGAGTATGTCTTTCATTTTTGGGTTGCACGGGTTTGCGAGTATGCTCCTGTTTCCCAGCGCCCTTTCGCCAAACTCCATCCTTCCCTGGAACCAGCCAACTACATTGTTTTCCCAAAGCAGCTTGGCTACTGTCTTTATCAGCTCTTTTTCCGTGAGCTCCTTATAGGCAATGCTGCGGTTGTCAAGGAAGCTTTTTATTTCATCGTGGCTGAATCCTGGCCCCAGGTCTGCCCTGCTCATCACAGCAGCTCTGGGCTTTCCAAGGAGCATGTGGTAAACTACAGTTGCAGCGCCAACAGCTGCGCCTGGGTCAGAGGGCGCCGGTGGAATATACACTTTCCTGAATGGCGTCATGCTTGTGAGCTTGCCGTTTGCTACAGAATTAAGCGCTACTCCTCCTGCAAGGCACAGGTTTTTGGTTTTAGTCAGCTCGTGGAGGTTATTCACAGCTGCAAATATCACTTCCTCAACAACTTTTTGCAGTGAGGCTGCAATGTCCTTGTGCTTTTGCTCAACATGCCCATCCTTTGCCCGTATTGGCCCGAATTTTTCCTCAAACTTCCTGCTGAGCATCCTTGCCCCGTAATGGAAAGTGAAGTACTTCATGTCAAGCCTGTAGCTGCCGTCTTGCTTGATGTCTATTATGCTCTTGAACTGGTCGTAATAAGTCGGCTTGCCATATGGTGCAAGGCCCATGACCTTGTATTCGTCGTTGTTGACCTTGAAGCCGAGGTGGGCGGTCACTGCACTGTACAGGAGCCCGAGCGAGTGCGGGAAGTGCAGCTCCTTGAAAAGCGTGACTTCAGTGCCCTTTCCGTAGCCAAGGGTGGTTGTTGTCCATTCCCCGACGCCGTCTGCGGTGAATATGGCTGCTTCCTCAAATGGCGATACGTGGAACGCGCTTGCCGCATGAGCCATGTGGTGGTCCACGAAGAACACGTTTCCTTCATACTTGAACTTCTTCCTGAGTATGCTGGGTATCCTGAGCTTTTCTGTTATCCATGAAGGCAGTGCCTGCACAAACACCTTGTATGACTTTGGGAATGTCTCAAGGTGCGAGGAGAGCAGCCTTTCAAACTTGAGGATTGGCCTTTCGTAGAATCCGACAGCGTCCACCTGCTTTATTGTTATGCCTGCCTGCTCCAGGCAGTACCTGACGGCGTTTTCAGGGAAGCTTATGTCGTGCTTTTTCCTTGTCCAGCGCTCTTCCTGCGCAGCAGCCGTTACTTTCCCGTCCTGCAGCAGCACAGCGGAACTGTCGTGGTAAAAACAGGATATTCCAAGTATGTTCATCAATATCCCCGGTATGTTTCTTTCTTGCTGTAGTCTTCCTTCTTCCTTTCCATCCAGTAGCTCTTGGCAGCTTTATCAGGGCTGACCTCCATGAACTTCTTTTTCAGGAGCTTTGCGATTATTGCTGTTGCCCCGAAAACCGTGAAGTAAACAGCAGTCAGCAGCAGCGTGTTTACCGCAAAGGCCGCTTTTTTGCCTACCCACTCAAAGGGCGCAAGCACCGGCTTCAGTTTGTTGTACAGCTTGCCAAGAAAATCAAAAAGTCCCATTTCGCACGTAATCCTCAGGCTTTTGCCCCTGTTTTTAAATGTTTTTGTATCCCGATAATGTCAAGTAATGTGTCTTGACTTCCTTTGGTTGTAGTGGTAGAACCACAAAGCGAAGAATGCGGTTGCACCTCTAAAACTTTGGAAGGTGCTGAACCACTTGATTCTTCTCTTGAT
>JAHFTU010000059.1:0-3314 GCA_023269295.1 Candidatus Woesearchaeota archaeon
AAAGGTACTCCTTTACACGCTGTATGACTCCCTGCAGGAGGAATTTCTCAATCTTTTCAGCAAAAATCTCGCTCATGCCAAGAAATTCTGAAATCCTGTACCTGCTTTTTACCTTCTCAACAAGCATCAGGTTCCTCAGGCGCTTGATCTGGCGCCTTATATTGGAAGGCGCAATGCCCTGCTGCGTGAGCTTGTGCAGCTTCCTGTTCATTATGACTTTCTTCTCAATGTCATCAACGCTGAGCAGCTGCTTCTTCTTCCTGCTTTTGAGAAGGACGTGAAGCACGTCAACAATGACATCGCGCGAATCGCCGGGCTGGAGCACGCCAAGGCTTAGGCAAAGCCTCTTCACGAGGGGCCGCTCCTTTTTCGTCTGCGGCTTTTCATATTTCCTAAGAGTAAGCTCAAACAGCGGAGTTTCGCTGGAAACCTTTTTCTCGCCCTTCATCAAAAATCAGCCCTTGCACACCCGAATAAACAGTAAACAACTAACTAAAACTTTTAAGAATTGAGTATAAATAGTTTTCTATGATGTGAAAATGCGCAAATCTCCCAAAACAAACAAATTTTAAATAAGGCCGCAGCCCTTCCAAGCGCAATGAACGATGCAAAACCTGGCGCAGCCGGCTCAAATCCTCCCGTAAATGACATAAGGCTGAAAAAAGGAATCACTGTTGCCGAGCTCGTGAAGCAGTTCACGAATTCAGGCTTCCAGACCCACAACATAGCCGTTGCTTCGGAAATTCTGGCAGCTATGGCAAAAGAAAAGGCAACAATCTTCCTGAGCTTTACATCAAACATATCAGCTTCCGGAATCAGGGGAATAATAATCGACCTCGTAAAAAGAAAAAAGGTCCACGCCCTTGTCGTTAGCAGCGGCGCGCTTGATGAGGACATAACAAGGGCAAAAATGCCTTACCTGCAGGGCACATTTGAGGCAGATGACGCCGAGCTTGGCAGGAAAGGCATCAACAGGATGGGCAGCATATTCGTGCCCAACGAGTGCTATGAGTACCTTGAAGAGAAAATCACTGAAGTCCTGAATAAAATTTATGACACCAGTGCAAGCAAGGAATTCACTGCAACCGAACTAATAAGGCAGATTGGCCTGAACCTTGGCACTGAAAACTCATTCGTTTACCATGCCGCGAAGAATGGAATCCCGATCTTCTGCCCCGGAATAACAGATGGCGCAGTTGGATTGCAGCTGGCGTTTTTCCAGCAAACCCATCCCAATTTCAAGGTTAATGAGCTCAAAAGCGCAATTGAGGCAATAGACTTTGCAATGACCGCGAAGAAAAAAGGAAACGGCAAAGTCGGCGCAATAATACTGGGAGGTGGGATAGCAAAGCACCACACAATAATATCAAACATCCTTGGAGGCGGGCTTGATTACGCAATTTATGTCAACAGCAGCTCGCCTTACCACGGCTCACTGTCCGGTGCAACAACAAGCGAGGCAAAATCTTGGGGAAAAATTGGTGCTGATGCAAAGGACGTGACTGTTTACGGCGACGCTTCAGTTGTTTTCCCACTGCTTATAGCATCAAACGATTATTTTTTTGATTGATTGAAGCATTTTTTAGCTTTGGCGGCCATAACCGATTTTGTCGTCGGAGGAAAAATCTGCCGTACGCGGAACAAGAAACGCTGTAACTGCCAAATGAATTAAAACAAAAATGAAAAAAGGATTTCCAGAAAAAATTATCAAAACTTTTCACCAAATTTTTTCCGGGAAAAACAAAAAATAGTTAAGTTTAAATATAAGCGTTTACATAATGGTTCTTATAAAAAATTGGTGCAAATGAAATCGTATATTGAGACAGTAAGCAATACGGATTTGTATTGCAATATCCGTACTTTATCAGGACAAATTAGCTCTTGCTATATCTCGCGCCATCAGATTATAAACAACGAGGTGACTAATCAGTAAAATGTTCGGACCACACTTGACATTGGACCTTTACGGATGCGACCAGAAAAAGCTTAATGACTACGATTACGTTCACAAAATGCTTGATGAGATGCCTGAGATGCTTGGCATGCACAAGTTTTCAGCGCCGCAGCTGACAAAAATCCCTGTGCAGAAAAACTCCTTTGACAAGGGCGGGCTGACGGGGTTTGTCATACTGGTTGAAAGCCACATAGCCATCCACACTTTTCCAGGAGACAGTTTTGCATCGTTTGACATATTCTCGTGCAAATACTTCAGCGAGGACAACGCCACAAAGTACCTGATGGAAAAGCTCGGGGCCAAGCGAGTTGAACTAAACAGGCTTGAGCGCGGCAGGGACTTTGTCAAGCACTACCCAAGGAATGTGCAGAAGGCGTCGGTAATAGCCAATAAGGAACGAACGCTGGTTCGCTGAGTTTTTCTTCTTTCATTCTTCTTTATTCTCTCCTTTAGCCTTGGTTTGACAAACTTTTAATATGACTGCCCTCTGCTACACTTCCGGGATTGCCATGGCTACCAAGAACCCTCACTTTTACTTTCCATTCAACTTCGGCGCGCTGCCGCACGAGCTGGCAGTGTACGATACTTCCAAGGTTGTCATACTCCCGGTGCCATATGATGCAACTACCACTTACCAGCCTGGAACCAGGAATGGGCCCCGGGCGCTGATTGAGGCAAGCCGCTGCCTTGAATTCTATGATGAGGAAACAGGAAGAAACTTCTCTGACATTGGAGTGTGCACTCTGGATGAGATGGAAGCGGTGGATGACGCCCAAAAGATGGTCAACCGGGTTTACGAGGCCTCCAAAGTGCTGCTAGGTGACAATAAAAGAGTGGTAATGATTGGCGGGGAGCACTCCATCAGCAGCGGCTCTGTCAAGGCGCACATGGAGAAATACCCTGACTTGACTGTTCTCCACGTCGATGCGCACGCTGATATGCGCGATGAGCTGGCTGAGAACCGCTACAACCACGGCTGCGTTGCAAGGAGGATTTCAGAAATGTGCCCGGTTGTTTCCGTAGGAGTGAGGAGCATAGCTGCCGAGGAGGCAGAGCACATTAACAGCAGCAAGGGCAGGATTAAGGTATTTTTTGCCAAGGATATCCATACTGGCAGCAGCTGGATGGATGAGGTCGTGAAGAGCCTTGGCAAGAATGTTTACATCACAATTGACCTTGATGCATTTGACATCTCAGTCATGCCCTCTGTCGGGACACCGCAGCCAGGAGGGATGCAGTGGTACCAGATGCTGGAGCTCATGAGTAAAATCGCGGTCGCAAAGAACGTTGTGGGCTTTGACGTGACAGAGCTGATGCCGATTCCAGGCAACCACGCGCCCGATGTCCTTGCGGCAAAGCT
>JAHFTU010000059.1:3414-7999 GCA_023269295.1 Candidatus Woesearchaeota archaeon
TGAGAGGACCAAAGCCTGGCGAATTCCCTGAAAATAAACTGGGCAGCGCCGTTAATAGCAGGGCTTGTTTTCTCAACAATATTGCTGCACATGCCCTGAGCAAGGTGCTCGCCCAGGCTGTAGCCAATGACGCTGCCTTCAACCTTCAGCACTATGCCCTTCACGCCAAGCTCCCTTGAAAATTTCAGCAGTGTCCTTGCAACTTCTGTTTCAGATTCTATCTCATACCTCCACGAGCCGTCCTCAACTTCCTCCTTCTGCTCCTTCCACAATTCCGTGAGCTTAAGGCAGTCATCAAAATGCTTATCAAAGCCAAATTCTTCTACAGTGTAGCTATAATTCTTCATGAAAAAATTGGCCTTGTTCCTCTTTGAGTCAAAGTCCGGGCCCTTCAGCTCAACCAAGTCACTTGTCTTGTATACATAATCCTGTGTCCAGTAACCAAGCGTTGCACCAATTTCAGCTGCAACAGCATCATACTCGCTCTTGAGGCACTGCGGAATGTAAATTGCGGCTGGCTTTGCCACAACAGCTGCGCTTTTGTTCAGCTTTTCAACAATTTCAAAACATTGCGCTATAGTCGCTGCCAGATTTGTCCCGCCAACAGGAGGGCCCCACAACACATACCTGCCTTTGTCATGGCCGAAGACGCAAAGGTTGCCGTTGATTATGGTCCAGGTGTGCTTGAGCGGGCCTGCCCAGATGTAGCGCATCACGAACGTCGTGTCGGCAAGGGGTTCCTTTACACCCGAGAAAAACTTTTGAAACAGCTCCTTATCACCAAGCGTTACCTCGCGCATCTTCCCTTCTTCCTGCAACTGCGGCATTTTAATGCTGCTACAACTGTGTTGTTTTATAATTTTTTGCAAAGCTTGTGTTCTGCTCAGAATTGAAAAAGATTAAATACGGGATTAGCATAAGGATGGTTTGTAATGGAATTAATCGATACGCCACAGGAATTTGGCACTGAAGCAAAAAGGTGCATAGGGAAATTTGGCTGCACTCCAGAGCACAACTACACGTATTTCCTGACTACTGCAGAGAGCGGCGCCAAAAATATTTTTCTCAAGTCAGAAGAGGGCTACGGTGTGCTCGCAACCTACCGTGAAAACGCTGGCGAGGTCTTCATGGTTTCAGAGGCGCTAGCCCCCCGTAAAAAGCAGGTTGAGGTGCTGCACGAGGCGCTTGACACGTGCTTTTCAAAACTTCCAATAAAAAAATTTGCAGTTGAACAGGACGATGGCCTCAGGGCACAAACCAAGGAAGCTTTTGCAAATAACGGCTACCGGGCACTATCGCCAAGGTTCTCGCTTTACTGGCCTGTTTTCAGCATGGACAAGTGGGGCGGCCAAGGCATGCAGGGCGAGGACTGGAAAAAGCTCCGCAACGCCAAAAACAGGTTTTACAGCGAGCACTCTGTTGAGGTTGTTGACAGCCAGTCAGTTGGCAAGGAACAGCTCAAGAAAATAGTTCTTGACTGGGCCGAGCGCAGAAAGCTAATGGGTCTTGGCACCAACCGCAAGGATTCAAACCTGGCGTACTACGAAAGGTACCTTAAGATGATTGACTTTGGCTTTGAAGGCACAAAGTTCGCAAAAACTCTTGTTGTGGATGGGCAGCCGTGCACAATAACAGCAGGGTGGGAGATACCAAACGCTGACAGCTCGTATTACTCTGCAATCGGAATCTGCAACTACAGCTTTGAAGGGCTTGGCGAGATGGCCAACCTTGACGACCTCTACAGGCTCAAGGAGAGCGGCTACAGCACAGTTGACTTCGGAGGAAGCCCGATGCCCCTGCTAAAGTTCAAGCTCAAGTTCAGGCCGCATGCGGTGTATGTTACGCACACGTACGCGATTGTTAAGAAGTAGTTTTGGAAGTCTGGGCGATAGTTTTTTATATTCCAATCTTCTGAGATAGCATCAATGGCATGTGCGTCTAATCCTTTCTTAGTTGTGCGCTGTTTCGCCAGCTTGATATGATGCAAATCGCGTTGTTAATTCTTTGACAAGAATATCAAGTCCATATTCTCCTGTCAACCTAAAAATCTCTTGACCTCTCGTCATTCCCAGCGTTAAAGGAAGTACCTGAAGATCAGGAAAAGGATGTTCTCTCTTGAACTGGCCTAGCCTGCCTATATCCAGAACAGCTACCCCAAAGGTCACATTATGCATCAAATCAGCAACTGCCTGCACAACAGGCTTATACAGATTACACGGAGGACACCAGGTGGTACTCGCAACTAAAACTGCCCGCTCAGATTGCTTAAAAGCGGCGTAGTTATTATCTGTAATGTTAACAAGTTCCATGTTATCATACTGGCTGTTGATTTCTAATGAATAAAAACTTTAAATAGCTATTGTTTTGCTTGTAAAAAATATCTTATCCTGATTGAGCTATCCTTATCAATAATCAGCATCTATAACTGAACCTTATTCAAGAAAATCTCAACACTTTGCCCTTTTATCCTTGCCACAACCTCGGTGTCGTATGCGCCCTGGTCAGGCCTGAGGTCTGCAAGCTGCAGCTTGAAAGCGCCAACCTTTGACTTTATGTCTGCAGCGTGCTCGTTTAAGGATTCTTTTAGCATCTGAAGTTCTTGCGGCAAAACTATGACCAAGGAAACCTGCTGCTCTTTTGTAAGGCCGGCGTCCTTCCTTGCCTGCTGGATGTGCCTGACAAGCTCCCTCTCGTAGCCCTCAAGCTCCATCTCCTCGGTTGTTTCAGTGTCAACATAAACCTCGCCGTATGGTGACTGCATGAAGACGTAGTTGCTCGGGACTTCTTTCTCTGTCAGAAGGTGCTCTTTGGTGATTGAAATCATCTGGCCGTCAATCTCAAGCTTAAAGCTCCCGTCCTTTTCAATGTGGGAAAGTATGGCTGACGAGCCGTGCATCGCTATGTTGGCAATTATCTTTGGCGTGAGGCTGCCGAATGTGGGTGCCAGCCTGCTGTAATCAGCTTTCACAAGCAGCCTTGACTCCTTGAACTCATCAGAAAGCCCGAGCTCCTTAATGTTGCCCTGCTTCTTGACTATCTCGGCAAGGTTCCTGACTGCCTGCTTTACTTTTTCCTCTTTTGTAACAACCGAAACCCTCTTCACAGGCCAGCGAAGGCCGCGCTGTATTTTGTCACGTGCAGAGAGCACTGCTTCTATGATTCCCCGTGCAACCGCCATACTTGACTCAAGTTCAGCATCCACTGCCTCTGCCTTTGGCCACTCAGCAAGGTGGACACTGGCAGCTTTCTCCTTCACAAGAAGCTGGTAGAGCTCCTCGCTGACATAAGGTGCAAACGGCGCCAGCAGCCTTGTGACCCTTGAAATCACGTAATGAAAAGTGTACTGGAGGGCGTCATCGGGAGCAGCTGCCCTCTCCCTCACTGTCCTGATATACCACCTTGAAAAATCATCCATTACGAAAGACTTCAGCTCCTGGATGCAGATGTGGTACTCGTTCCTGCCAAGAGCGGTGTCAACAGCAGCCACAACAGAGTTTGTGCGTGAGATTATCCACTTGTCCTCAATCTTCAGCGGCGCATCCTTTGATGCCGGCTTCCTTGACAAAACTTCTGACGCAAAGTAGCAGCTATTCCACAGGACAGTCAGCAGGGGTGCTATGCCATCGCTCATGATGCCGTAGCTGAAGCGCTTGGGCGCCTCCGGAGAAGTGCTGCAAAATTGCAGGCGCACAGCATCAACGCCGACCTTGTCAAAAACCTCCCACGGGTTCAGGACATTGCCCTTGCTTTTGCTCATCTTCTCGCCATTCTCATCAACCACGTGGCCAGCGCAGACCACGCTCTTGTAAGCCACCTCGTCAAACAGCAAAGTGCCAATGACATGGAGCGTGTAGAACCATCCCCTGGTCTGGTCAATGGCCTCGGCTATGAAATCGTAAGGGAAGCTCTTGTCAAGCATTTCCTCGCTGCCCTTCGCAAACGGGTAGTGGAACTGAGCGAAAGTTGCAGCGCCAGAATCATACCAGCAGTCAATTACGTAAGGCACCCTTGCCATCTCTGACTTGCACTTCGGGCACTTCAGCTTTACCTCGTCGATGTATGGCTTGTGGAGGTCAAGCTTGTCATCCTTGAGCGGCTGCAGCGATTTTTCCTTCAGCTCTTTAATGCTCCCGATAGCCACTTCGCCATCGCAGTCGCTGCCTGTGCACTTCCAAATTGGCAGTGGGGTTCCCCAGAACTTGTTCCTGCTCAGTGCCCAGTCCTTGACATTCGTGAGCCAGTCGCCAAACCTGCCGTGCTTGATGTGGTCAGGATACCAGGCTATCTTTTCATTCAGCTCAAGCAGCCTGTCCTTGAACTTGCTAACTGCGATAAACCATGACTTCAGCGCATAATAAATGAGCGGGGTTGTGCACCGCCAGCAGAACGGGTAAGAGTGCGTGTAGTTCTCCTTTTTGAAAAGCAGGCCGTCCTTCTCAAGCCGCTCAGTTATCAGCGGGTCAGCATCCTTGACAAATATCCCTGCGAAATCCTCGGCATCTTTAGTGAACTTGCCATCTTCTCCGACTGGTTGCACAAAAGGCAGGCCGTGCTTCCTGCAGTTCTCATAGTCCTCCTCGCCAAA
>JAHFTU010000060.1 GCA_023269295.1 Candidatus Woesearchaeota archaeon
ATTAAGAATGGGAACGGCCGGATTTGAACCGGCGACTCCACCGGCTTCAGCGGTGTGCTCTCCACAGCCGGATAAGCTGTTGGCTTGTCCTCAGGCTGAGCTACGTTCCCGTTTTGATAGTTCGTTTCTTGGTTGATCCATTTTGGTTTCCGATTGACCGCTTTCTTCAGCGGAGAGCTGAAGACTGTGGCCTCTCCGGCCACATTTCGCAAAGGGGTCATGCTACGTTCCCAAATGAAGCGTGTTGGAGGCAACCGCAGCTATTTATAAACTTTATTTGTCCAGCTAAGAATCAGTCTTCATCTATCTTTTCTTCTTCAAGGGCGAGCTTTTGTATGGTTTTCTGGATTTCTGTCTGCTCTGACTCGGCAGGAGCTGTAGCTTTCTCCTGTTTTTCGCCCTTTTTCACAAGCTCTATGGTGCCTCTCATTCCTGTCGTGAGTTGCATCTCGCCCTGATACTCTTTTACATACCCGTTGACAACTTTTATCGTGTCTCCTTTTCCAAACTGATCTATCTGCTCGTTCCACAGCGACAGTTCAATCTCGCCAGTGTCATCTTTCAGCCTTGCTGTGGCTACCCTTCCTGCCTTGCCGAACTTGTTGAATTCCCTGACATCGCCAATTTCGGCTATCTCGGCAACAAGCTCAACATTTCCCTGCCTTGGCTGGAGTTCTTTTATGTTCATTCCAAGAGTAGAAAGCGCCTATTTTATTTAAAGCTACCGCAGTTTTGGCATCGGTTTTTGGATTAACCCTTTTCCTAAAAGGGTTAAATGCGGGGAAAGGGATTCGAACCCTTGAAGACACTAAGTCAGCAGATTTTGAGTTTAGGCACAGCCGCCATCTGTGTGACAGCTGTCTGCCCCGTTTGACCGCTTCGGTATCCCCGCATGACTATAGCGAGTTTTATCGCTTTATTTAAAGTTAACCTCAAGAAAAAGTTTAAAGTGATTTGAGTTTGTTTTCTATATCCTGCAGCTCTCTCTCAAACTTGTCTATGTGAGCTTCAACCTTGGCCTTCGGGGCAGGTGCCGGCTGTTTTATTTTGACTGCCCTCGCAGCGGGTGCGGCTTTTACGGCCTTTATTGTTTCTTTTTTTTCTTTGGGCAGGTTAATTTTCTCCATCTGCGGCATTATTTGCTTTGCCCCAATAATGAGCTCTCCGATTTCGGTTACCTTGTGTCTGAGCTCCTCGATTAGCTTGTGTTTTGCCGTTCTGGCCTCCCTCAGGCTGTTTTGCCCTTTCAGGACTTGCACGAGGGCTTTTGAGGTCTCAAGAATGCTCCTTCTTAGGTTGGTGGGGTCGTCTATTCCTATGTACACTACGTCTTCTTCCTTCCCTGCAGGTTTCATCGTTCAGTCATTGCCCCGCTTATCTCAGCCAGCTTTTTTTCAACTGTTGCAAGCTCATTATCCCAGTTTTCAAGCTCGCTGTCTTCCTGGCTTTTTAGGTCCTTTACCTTCTTCAGGACCTGTTTTGCTTCATCAAGCTTTGATCTTATCTGCCTTATTATCTCATAAAGTTCGCGGTACCTGTCTATCCTGACAAAGACTGATGATTTCATTACAGTTTCACCTTCCTGGCTTTTTACATGGTTACTCAAACAATGTCCTATCTACGTGCATAAGCTTGCGTTGCATTTCTTCAATAGCGAAGCTTACATGCTCATAATGTGAGTTCTCCTCTTTTTTGATGTCAGTGAGCCTATGGTGCTTTTTCTGAATCCTTATGATTGCATCTATGCTGTTCTCAATCATTCTGAAGTCTTCTGCTGTTAAGAAAAAGTTGTTTCTGTGGCTTATGAGGCCACTCCACGCATCAGGATGGGGCTCTGGCATCTTTAGCTCTGGTGCTGGCAGTTCAGGCAGCTTTAGCTCTGCAGCTTTTGGCCACTTCGGGATAAGCTGCTCTTCAGATGGCTTGTACCGGTTGGGGTTGTATTGCGCATTTGCTTCTGGCGTTTCAGCAAGCGCTGGTTTTTTGCCTGTTTCGCCGCCCATTCCTTCAGGGAAATCAAAGTCGCCCAGCCCTTTCAATGGTGGCGGGAGCTCAATTTCTGGAAGCCCGGGTGTTTCCGGGGCTTCTGGAAGGTTTGGCAGTTCAGAATAAAGTTCGTTTTCTGTGGAGAGGGGTGGCAGCTGCTCAAAGTTTGCAGAAGATTCAAATTCCTCTTTTTTTTGCCCTTTTTTTGCTTTCAGAAAATCCAAAAAACCCAACTTTCACTACCCCCGTTCAGCTATTGAATAATACTCACTTCCAGCTCGTAATGAGCATGCCCTCTATTAAAGCTTTTTTGAGTATCAGAAAATAGTGACAACACTTTTTAAAAAGCTACTCATACTCTATCGTTGCCGGCGGCTTCTGTGTTATGTCGTAAAGCACTCTGGTTACTCCTCTTACGTTCTTGACTATCCTGCTGGCTGCCCTTTCAAGGACTTCGTTTGGTATTTTTGCCCAGTCGGCTGTCATGCCGTCAACCGAAGTCACGGCCCGCAGAGTGATAATGTAGCCGTAGGACCTTGAGTCTCCCATCACTCCAACTGCTTTTACAGGCAGCAGCGCGGCAAACGCCTGCCATATTTTATCGTACTGTCCTGACTTTTTGAGCTCGTCTGTGAAAATAAAGTCTGCTTCCTGCACGATGCCAATTCTCTCAGCAGTAATCTCTCCTACTATTCTTACGGCAAGCCCTGGCCCGGGGAACGGGTGTCTCATCAGCGCTTCCTTTGGCAGCCCAATCATCGTGCCAAGCTCTCGTACTTCGTCCTTGTACAGGTCCTTGAGCGGCTCAACAAGCTTAAGCTTCATCTTTGCCGGCAGGCCTCCTACATTGTGGTGCGTTTTTATCACTGCAGCTGCTTTTGATGCTTTTGCTGACTCAATCCTGTCAGGGTAAATTGTGCCCTGGCCGAGGAATTTTATCTCGCCGTGCTTTGCCTTGAGCTCCTTGACCTTTGCCTCGAACACTTCTATGAACGTCTTTCCTATAATCCGGCGTTTCTCCTCGGGGTCGGTTATTCCCTTGAGCCGTGTGTAGAATATTTGCGAAGCGTCAGCGTAAAAGTAGTGCCCGAAGCCGAGCTTTTCATAGAGCTCCTTGACATATGCTGCTTCGCCTTTCCTGATTATGCCGTGGTCTACAAAGACGCAGTAAATGTTTGGCGTTGCCACCTTGATTAGTGTCGAGGCCACCAGGCTGTCCACCCCGCCGCTTACTCCCATTATTACAGCGCCGCTGCCAACCTTTGCCCGTATCTCTGCAACGAGCTTCTTGTCCAGCCCTTTTATCGTGTAGTTTCGCTTGCTGCCGCATATCCTGAGGAAATCCTCGAGTATCTTCATGCCGTGGGTTGTGTGCTGGACTTCAGGGTGGAACTGTACGCCGTAGATTCTTCTTTTCTCGTCAACATATGCGGCTATCTTGCATTCAGAAGTCCGGCCCGAAACAGTGAATCCCTGCGGCAGCGAAACAACAGAGTCGCCGTGGCTCATCCATACCTGCTCTTTTTTCCCAATCGACTGCAGCAGCTTTGATTTTCCAGTAACTGTCAGAATTTCTTTGCCGTATTCCTTGCTGCTTGGCACAACCTTCCCGCCAAGAACGTGGGCCAGAAGCTGGTGGCCGTAGCAGACGCCAAGGACAGGGACTCCAAGCGAGAAGATTCCTTTGTCAATCGTTGGCGCATCGTTCTCGTAAACGCTTCTCGGCCCTCCGGAAAGAATTATCCCCTCAACTTTTCTTTTCCTTAAGTCTGCAGCAGTTGCAGTATTCTGAAATATCTCTGCATAAACTCCCAGCGCTCTTATGCGTCGTGCAACAAGGTGGCAGTACTGCGAACCGTAGTCAAGAACTGCTATCATGCAAATCACGTCACAACTTCTAGCAGCCTGTTCTGCCTTATCGCCTGCCTTATCTCCATCGCTATCCTTCTTCCTGCAGTCACAGGCCTGCCGTAAAGGTAGTTGCTGTATGGGGTTGCCGCTATGCCCGGGCTTCCAGGCACCCTGGTTGAAATGTCAAATACAATTATTTCCTCTTCTGGAGGGCCTGGCTTTACAGCTGCCTGCAGTGCAAAAGGCCCGATTATGCCTGGCGGGTAAAGCTTTTTGGCAGCAGCAACAAACTGCTCGCCCATCAAGAATGCCTTTTCCAGCAGCGATTCCTTCACTGTCACAGCCACATGCCCGGTCTCAACATACTGAGGCTTTACGTATCTCATTACTTCCATCTGCTCTGCCGCTGTCAGCCTGAGCAGCCCGTCTATGTTTGTCTGCCTTCTCGTGTCAGTGCCAAGCAGTTCCAGTTCCTGTGTTAAAGGCGAGTAGAAGTAATTGAAATTCACCTGCGCCCCGACAATGAACTCCTCAATCACTGCTTTTTTGGCAGAAGCAGCAGTGATTATTTTCTTGGCCACCATATCAGCAACTTTTTTCTTGTAGTCGTCGTAGCTGTTTGCAAAGAAGAACGCCCTTTCATACCCTCTTGCTGCCTCTGTTGCCTTGACAAGAACAAGCCTGTCAATCCGCCTCGGGTCAGCAAACCTTTTCGGCATTTTTATTCCTGCCTTCTCCAGCAGCCTGTACTGGTTGTCTTTCCCGGTTCTTTCCTCAGCTTTCAGCATGCTCCTGCTTCCGATTAGGGGGACAAGAAATTTGTTTTCAATCTCCTTGTAGTTGCAGTAAACCCAGAAGTACCGGCTTTGGACAAATATGGTGTTTAATTCGCGCAGTCGCTGCTGGATTTCCGGCCTTACGATGTCGCTGAACTTGTCAACGATGATTATCTCGTCAACAATGCCTTTTCCTTCCCTGCTTTTGTAATACTTCTCGTAGGTCTTTTCCCGGCCGCGCTGGCACACAACCACTGTCCTGAGCCCTTCGTCCTTGGCTCCCCTGCAAACGTCAAGCGCAGAATGCCCCCCCAGGGTTCCGACTGTCAGCTTGTTCTTGTCGTATGCTGAAATCACTTGCCCTAATTGTTTTTGGGTTATCATTTTCAATTCAGTATTGTTTTCAGTTTGTTCTGCTTGATTGCATTCTTTATTTCCCTTGCTACCCTTCTGCCTGTGCTCATTGGCTCGCCGTACTTAAGCGCAGTGTAGGGAGAGCCTTCTGTGTACAGGTTTGTGCCTGCAACTATCCTTGCTGATATCTCGAAGACAAAGAACTTCAAGTCAGGTGTTATGACTGTCTCAAGGCTGAATGGTCCGTAAATGCCCTTGCCGTTGCCATTGAGCGTTCTTGAGGCCTTTACAACAGCTTCTCCCATCCTGAAAATCTCAGGCAGAAGCGATTCTCTTACCACCACAGGCACGTTTCCTGTGATGTTGTAGCTTGTTTCCAGCCCCAGGTCAAGCTGGTCTTTCGCGGCTATCCTTCCGATGCTGTCAACGTTGCTCTCATACCTTTTGTCAAAGCTCATCACTTCAAGCTCGTTGGTCAGCGGCGAGTAAAAGTAGTGGATGTAAATGGGCGCGCCTATTATGTACTCCTGGATTATGTACGACCTTGCTTCTCTCTGCTTTATTTTTCTGTAGAACTCTTCGGCGCTTCTCGCAAGGAAAAACCCCTTGCCTCCTCGGGCTCCGTAGAACTTGATTATTACCGGCCCGTCAATCTCCTCGGGCTTTTTGTAAATCTTGGGCAGCGTGAGCCCTGCCTTTTTCAGCCACTCCCTCTGGAGCAGCCTGTCAGCTTCCCACTTTAGTATGCCTTTGTTGCCGAAGTAAGGGACTTTGAGCTTCTCAAACTCCTCCATCTCGAACGCCTCAAAGAACGTGCCGTGCGGTATGAGTATGGCGTTTTCTTTCAGGAGCTGCTGCTGCAGCTTTTTGGTCTCGCTGAACCTGTCCACCATGATTATCTTGTCAGCGACCTTGTAGCTCTGGTATGGCCTTTCCCTGCCTTTTTCGCAGATGGCTATGGTGGAAAAGCCCTCCTGCTTTGCGCCATAAAGAATCTGCAGCGCTGAGTGGCTGCCTAGGGTTGCAATCCTGTACCTATCGTGAGAATCAGACTTCTTGCCTGTTTTTGCAAGCCCCATATAAGCAGTATCTGACAACTATTATATAAGTTTAACTGTCAAATCTTCAGCGCTCTTTCCCAATAGCCGCACACCTTCTCAGTCTTCTCTGCTGCTATTCCTGTGTACTTTTCAGGGTTCTGCAGGAGCTGCAGCTGCTGCTTCGTGAGCTTCTTAAGGTAGGGCTGTGCAACCGCGTCATTAAAAAGAACATCCTGAAAGCTTTTTTGCTGTTGCTCTGCAAGCAATGTGGCTTTTCTGACGTATTCGTGCGCATCCGGATGCCCAACAGCGGCCAGCAGGATATAAGCCGGCTCTGCAGCTACCATTCCTTTGCTGGTTTCAAAGTTTTTGCGTAAGTTCTCTTTGACAACGACTAATTTTTCCATCGCAGAAGCCAAGCGCTTTGCAGCGATGAATGCAGCAGCCACTATTTCAGGCAAAAACCTGGACGATGCCGAATTAGTCAAATCGCGTTGGTGCTCTGATATCTGGTCTGCATAAACAGCCATCATTCTTGGCATGAACTCCTTCCACAGCGACTTCACATTTTCAAAGCTTATCGGGTTGCGCTTGTGGGGCATTGTGCTTGAGCCGACCTGATCTGCCTTGAACTCCTCGGCAACCTCGCCAATCTCTGTGCGCTGTAGGTGCCTCATGTCGTCGGCAACATTTGCCATTACCCCAAAAGCTGAAACAACTGAGTGCATTAAGTCAGCGGCAAATTCAGGCTCCACTATCTGCGTTGAGTGCGTGGATGGCTTCATGCCGAGCTTTTTCAGCACAGAAGCCTCAAATTCCTCTGCATCCTTCACAAGCAGCGATGATGCATTATATGCCCCTACAGCCCCAGCAAACTTGCCTTTCATGTTGTTGGCAGCAGCAGTGATTGCAGATATTCTTCCTCCGAGGCGAGAAATATATGATGCTATAGTGAATCCGAAAGTGATTGGCTCTGCGTGCTGGCCGTGAGTCCTTCCAATCTGTAGAGTGTTCTTCTCTCTTTTCGCGATTTTTATCAGCGTCTTCTCAAGCTGCAGCAATTGTGGAACCAGCGCGTTTGTTGCCGCATCTTTCAGCCTGAGTGACTCTGAAGTTGATATTATGTCGTTGGAAGTTGCCGTGAAGTGCACGTATGGCTTTGCCTCGGCGCTGACTTTGTTGCGTATGCAGTTGACAAGCGCCCTTATGTTGTGCTTTATCCTTTTCTCTTCCTCATAGACCTCGGCAGCTGTTACTGTTTTCGCTGCCTTTTCAATCTCGTCAGCAACTTTCCTGCTGCAGATTTTCTTCTCAGCTAGTGTTTTTGCCAGTGCAGCCTCAACTATGAGCTGGTATTTTATGGCTGCAGTTTCTGACAGGTAGGGCTGCAGCTTTTCAAAAATTTCCTTGTCGCCGCCATAGTAGCGGTAGTCAATTGGGCTGATGTTGTCAAATGTATCCATTTTAGCCTCTCAGGTATCCTCTTTTTATGAGGTTTTCCCTAATTCTTGCTGTCGGGTCTCCTGCCACCGCCTTGAATTGCTGGCCTGTGACAAGCTCGTAAGCTTCAATGTACCTTCTGGCTGCTTCTACCCTTATGTCGTCCGGTATTGGCGGCACAGGCCCGTCACCGGTAAAGCCCTTGTCTGAGAGCCACTTGCGTACGTATTCCTTGTCTATCTTGCGCTGCTCCCTGCCTTTGCTGAAAAGCTCTTCGTAAGTGTCAGCAAACCAGAAGCGTGAGCTGTCGGGCGTGTGGATTTCGTCAATCAGCGTCACCTTGCCATTCTCGTCATAGCCGAACTCGTATTTTGTGTCAACAAGTATTATCCCATTTTTTGCTGCTGTTTTCTGCCCGAACTCAAACAGCTTCATGCTTATCTCGGCAATCCCATCAAATTCCTCTG
>JAHFTU010000113.1 GCA_023269295.1 Candidatus Woesearchaeota archaeon
GTGGTTGGCATCAAGCACAAGGGCGGCTTTGACATTGATGTCCCTCTCAATTCAAGGATTAAAAGCGGCTCATCAGTTCTTGTTCTCGGGAGCCCGGCAACTATAATTGGCGCTGAGAAGCCCAAATCGTACAGAGCACAATTGAGCCCAGTCGCTAGAAGGCGACCTGGGAAAAGAAGATCTAGGTAGAAAATTTCTTTTTGTAACGGAAAGTTGCGCTAATTCATCAATAATAGGAAAACTTTGCCAACAGCTTTGAAAAGTATCTGCTTTCTTTGGAAGATTTTGGCAAATTCGGCCGCAAGGCTTATCAATCCTGCAAGCAAAAGGAGATACGCGTCACAAAGCTTATATAGTTATTCTTACTTTTCTTATAAGTAAGAAGGTGATGTCAATGCAGGTGCTTGAAATGAGGACAGTAAAGATAACGGGCAAGGGCCAGATCGCGATCCCGAAGGAAATTCGCAGTGTGAGCGGCTTTAAGGAAGGGACAAAAGTCGCTATTCTGGCCTTTAAGGACAGGATTGTGCTGCAGCCGATGCGGAAGTTTAGCGAGGGCATGCTGACCGCTATTGCAAGCGAAAAGGTGCTTGCGAAGGATTGGCTAAGCAAGGAGGATGAAGAGGCATGGAAATATTTGTAAAAGGAGATGTTGTGGTAGTGCCCTTCCCCTTCTCTGACCTAAGCGGATTTAAGAGGCGGCCGGCGCTCGTGGCCGCGACTATTCCTGGCGATGACACTATCCTGTGCCTGATAACGAGCAAGGGACGGGAAGATGCTTATTCTGTAAAGCTTGAAGAAAAGGACTTTGCAGAAGGGAAGCTGGCTTTGAACAGCGTCATAAGGCCAAATAGGCTGTTTGGAGCTGAAAAGTCCATAATCAGCTACAAGATAGGCATTATAAAGGAAACAAAGGCAAGAGAAGTTGAAGAAAAGCTAGTGAAGATGATCAGAAGCTGAGTTTCAGTTCGTTCCCATACGCTATCTTGGCAATGCTGTGCGCTGCCTTCAAGTCTCTCTCTATCGGCTTGAACTTCTCAGGGATGACCGCTTCCTTTATTTCTGCCTTGAGCGTCAGCCCCTTCTCAGTGTGTTGCTTCCAGATGCTCCTGTTGAGCTCCTCAAGCTCTTCCCCTGTGAATCCTGGGAGCTCGTAGCTCTCTGGGGCGGGGAACTTTTCAAAGTGAATATCCTTGTTAAATAAGTTGCTGTAAAGCTTGTGTGTTATCATTGGCACTATTGGCGCTAAAATCAGCAGGAGCTCTTCAAGGCAGTAGTACAGCGTTGCAACAGCAGCGGTTTGTTCCTCTTCACTGAACCTGTTGTCAGTATTGTAAGCCCTGTTCTTGACAAGTTCCAGGTAGTGCGAGGCGAATGTCTCCCACAGGAAGTGCTTTATCTGTGTTGCAGGGTTGTGGAAGTCGTACTGCTCATAGCCCTTTGCAGCTTCCTCAACAAGGCCATTTACTTCGTGCCTTATCCACATGTCCAAAGGCTGCAACTTTACCTTTTTGTCAGCGCCGTCATTCTTAAAAATCGAAACAAACCGCGCAACATTCCATAGCTTGACTATTGACTTGCCAGCGCCGTCCATCCTGTCAAAGCTGCAGCGGAAATCAGTAGTCGTAATGTTCCCTTCAATGGCTGCCCACAGCCTGAATGGCTCTGCGCCGTACTTCTCAAGGATGTCGTGCGGGTCAACAACATTGCCCTTGCGCTTGCTCATCTTCTTGCCGTGCTCGTCAACAATATAGTAGTTTATCCACGCGTTAGCAAACACGCTCTTGCCAGTCAGCAGGTATCCTTTCAGCAGCGTGTAGTACAGCCATGTCCTGACAATGTCCTTGCCCTGCGGCCTCAGCGTGCAGGGGAAGTTCTTTTTGAAGAAAGCATCATCCCTGTTGTATTTGAGAATGTACAGCGGCGTGTTGCTGCTGTCAAACCATGTGTCAAGCACCCTAGTCTCGCCAACAAACTCATTGTTGCCACACTTTGCGCACTTCTCAGCCGGTGCTTTTTCCTTCCACGGCTGGTAGTACTTGCCCTTTGGAGGAACGACAGCAGCGTTGCACTTTTTGCAGTACCACAGCGGGATTTCAGTGGCATAGTATCTCCTCCTTGAAATGGGCCAGTCAATGGACACAGAATTTATCCAGTCAATCAGCATCTGCCTGCTCGAATCTGCATAGAAGTTTAGATCGCCAGCTATTTTCAGCAGTTTCTCCTTGAACTCAACCTGCTTCAGGTAAAACTCCTTCATTGATATGAACTCAACATGGTCGCCTGACCTCTCGCATACAGGAGTTCGGTGCACTGTTGGCGTTTGCTTTGCCAGCAGCCCTTTCTTTCGGAGCTCTTCAATTATTGCTGCCCTTGCTTCCTTTACCTTCATTCCTTTCAGGAAGCCTGCGTTATCGTTCATTGTTCCATCCATGTTAATGGAAATAACAGGCGCCAATCCGACTTCCCTTGCAAATCTTATGTCTGCCGTGTCTCCGGCTGTGCACATCATTACCAACCCGGTGCCTTTCTCCATGGACGCCTGCGGGTGGGCCATTATCTTTACTTCGCGGTTATAGATTGGCGTCAGCGCAGTCTTCCCGGCCAGCTTCTTATACCTGTCATCTTCAGGGTTGAATATTATGGCAATGCAGCTTGCGATGAGCTCAGGCCTTGTGGTTCCGATGAGCACCTCTTCGCCTGTTTCTTTTATCTTGAACTTGACTTCGTTCCAGCTGCTGTTCAGCTCTGCATAGTCAATCTCAGCGTCAGCTATGGTTGTGCGGCAGCCCGGGCAGTAGTTGTTTATCCTTTCCTCCTCGTAAATCATGCCCTTGTTCCACAGGTCGATGAACGTTTCCTGCGTCAGCTTGCGGTAGTCCTCGCTGTCAGTTTCGTAAACTTCGCCAATGCCATTCCCTTTTTTCCACGAGTTAAACCCAATTCCCAGGCGGAGGAATGAGTCAACCGACGCTGTCCCGGCTTCCTCAAGCACCTGCCGGCATTTCTGCAGGAATTCTTCCCTTGAAAGCTGGTGGAACCTTATGTTGAACTTTTTCTCGGCAGCCATCTCAATCGGCAGGCCATTGTTATCAAGCCCAAGCGGGAAAAGAACATTGAACCCCTTCATTCTTTTATAGCGGGCAAACATGTCCATAAGGGAATATGTGGTTGCGTGGCCGATGTGGATGGGTGTATTGAGATACGGCGGCGGGGTGTCTATGGAATAAACTTTGCCATCGGCAGCAGCGTTGAACCTGTACGGCTCTTCCTGCTTCCACTTTTCGTAAACGTCCTTTTCCAGCTCCTTGGACCACTTCTTCTCAGAAATCCTCGGCTGCGGGAAGGACTGCTTGCCTTCATCGTCATTTGCAGTCATTGATACAAGGCGTGAA
>JAHFTU010000061.1 GCA_023269295.1 Candidatus Woesearchaeota archaeon
GTTTCCGGAGTGATGTGAAGAAGCTAAGCGATGCCGAGAATCTGTGGAAAATGTGCTCGACATTGCCATGCAGCAGCATGAACGATGAGCTTTTCAGGAGGTTGACAAACATTTTTGCAAATGACCCCTGCCTGGGCACGCCTGCGCTGTTTACCAGCACAAGGTGGGAAACAAGATTTTTGTCCTGGGCCAGTACGCTCGCTACCATCCCACCAAAGGATATTCCAACAACAGCGGGTTTTGTAAGGTCAAGCTCTTTCATGAATGATTTCACACAATCCGCAATCTCTTTAATATGGCTGCACTTCATGTCAAACATGAACGGCGCATAAACGGTAAATCTGTGCGCCAGCAGTGTGAGCACATGCTTGTAAGATAGCGGGTTTGTTGGCCATCCGTGGAGAAAAACAAGCGGCTTTCCTGTGCCGCCGTGCATGTAGCGAACCTTTTTTCCATCAACAACAGCTGATTTGGTTTCGAGTTTCATGTGTGCACACATATTTGTGTTTGGAAAGGTTGACGGTTCCTTATCCCTCTTGAAATGTTTTCGGAATTTTCGTAATTAGCACTGGACATTTCCGCAAAGTTTTCGCGTTTTTGGATTGAACCTTTTCGTAAAAGGGTCATGTCACTGGACACTGGACATGTGCCCGGCGAGGGTATATATACTAATGTTTTCGTGTTGTTTGCATGGTTAACCGTGCTGTTGCTAAGATTAAAATCGTTGCAACTCCTGAGGTTGTTGATACTGTCAGAGCCTATACCAAAGCACTGCAGTTCTGCGTAAACGTTGCTTGGAATAACAAGATTAGAAACAACGTCAAACTCCACCACGTCGTTTATGGTGAATTGAGAAGCGTTCACAAACTTCCCGCTCAACTGGCTGTGGCTTGCATTAAGCAGGCTTGCGGTATGGTAAAAAAGGGTAAAACCAAGCCTGTTATTAAGAAGGCGTGCGTTGGGTATAATTTTCCGAGAAGTGCTAACCTCAAAGGCGACGTTTTGGCGATTAGAACTCTCAGCGGAAGACAGGAGTTTAACATAAAAATCCCAGACTGCTATAAGGAGTATTTCTCTTGGAAGATTAATGAGAGCCTGCTCAGGCTGGATAAAAAAGGCAGAGCTTTCTTCCTGTTCACTTTCTCTAAAGAACCAGAAGTTGTTAGCCTTACCACTCAGAATGTTGTACTCGGCATTGATTTGGGCATCAAAAACCTCGCAGTCACAAGCGACGGAAAATTCTTCAATTCCTCTATTGTTAAGCAGGTTAAGCGAAGGTTTAAGTTTTTGCGTTCCAAACTTCAGGCTAAAGGCACTCGCGCCGCTAAACACCTTCTCAGGGAAATTAGCGGAAGAGAAACTCGTTTCATGGCTTGGTATAACCATAACATCAGCAAAGCAATAGTCTCCAGATTCAAAGCTGGAGACGCAATCGTAATGGAAAATCTCAAAGGGATAAGAAAAGTCTGGAGAGGCAAAAGAATGAATTACTGGATTAGTAACTGGAGCTTTTACCAGCTGCAAAGCTTTATCCAGTATAAAGCAGCGCGAAAGGGAATCAACATGGTCGTAATTAGGCCCAGCTACACTTCCAAGCTCTGCTCCAAGTGCGGAAAGCTTGCTTCCCGGAATTGCGGATTTTTTAGTTGTTCCCATTGCGGTTTTTCCTTGAATGCTGATTTGAATGCTGCGCGAAACATAGCATATCTCGCTCACAACATGCTTGATGAGCGACAGGCTGCCGTAAACCAGCCACACATCTCGAGCCGTGAAGCCGAAGCATCCTTAACAGGATGAACTGAGGCAGAGCTTAGAGACAAATCCTTCGCAGTTGCTGCGACGCGGATAGTTTATATGTCAACAACCACCTGCACTACCCACTGCTTGCCTTCCTGCCTGACAAGCATGCTGTTGTATGTGCATGCCTTAACCTGCGGGCCGATTGTTTCGTAATTCTTGGCTTCATCTCCGGCTGCAACGGCCACTAGCGAGTATTTTCCGCTGCGACTGCTGATTTTTAACTCTTCCATCTTTGAAAGGAAAAAGTTGTCTGTGTCAAGGAGTATTATGAACTGCTCAAGGAATTGCTGTAGCAGGGATGAGAGATCTGAGCCTTCGGCTGCTATTTTTTTGGTAATCTTTGCCTTGACATTCTTTGTATCCACCATCACGTTGTACAGTGCGAATGCTGCATTGGTGAAAGCCTCTTCAAGCGTCTTGCCATACGCCCTGAATTTCACATCGGCTGTGTGCGGCAGGTACTCGTAGCTTTTCATAGGCACAGTTTTTTTGTTTTTCTTTTTAATGCTTCCGCAACAACTGCATGACTAAAAACGAAAAAGTTAATAAACAGCAGCAGCCAGAATAACTTAAAAAGTGGTGCGATGTGAAGATTAGCATAGACACAAAAGAGGACTCGCCTGAGGAAATCAGGAAGCTCATAAGGATGCTTTTGGCGCTTGTGGGCGACTCTTCAGATTATTCTTCGCAGCGCACTCCTCCAGCCACAGGGGAAGGCTTGTTTGACATGTTCGGGGACCCAACAGCTTCTACTGCAGAGCAGCAACAGATGGGCAAGGACAGCGGAGGCGGCAGCGGGATGGACATCAACGACTTCATAGACCACGCTGATGAGTCATCATCGCAAAAGCCCGGCACAAGCGATGACGAGGACTTTAAGGTTGTTCCTTACTAAATTCTTTTGTCACGCCTTTGCCCAGAAGTAGAGCCTCACAATCATCTTTGTTGAGTTTGTCGTGTTGCCTGCTATGAACATTGAGTTGGCGTAAATCTTTTTTTGCGGCAGCGGCGGGGCGCTGGCGTAGGGAGTGTTTGAGAGGTTAAACCTGAAGTCGTAGCTGTCCTCAAGGTTCCTGTCTATTGACTGGTTTATGCACGTCTCGTTTTTCTGGATGACACAGTTCCTGAAGTCGTCATTGTCCCTCAGGCTGGCAAGAACGTTTGGCGGCGCTGTTGGCTGTGCCTTTTCCCGCTGGAGGGGTATGAAAACAATGAGGAAGATGAAAGTTATGAATATCGCTATCAGTGCCTCAATTGTCCTGAACACGCCTTGCTTGTTTATCACTCTAATCACCATCCCCTTAGCCTCAGCGTGTGCTTTGACTTTGCGCCGTACTTGTCAAGGAGGAAGACTGTTGCCTCCTGCGCAAACACGTTGGTTATGCCTGCCGGCTGTGGCTGGTAGCTGAAGATGAGGGTTCCGCTTTCGTTGTAAAGCGAGAAGCTGAACTCCCTGGAGTTGGGGTAGCTGAAGTTTCTTTTAATGGCAAGGTAGTCTGTCTCGTTGAGCTTCCGGTAAAGCTGCCGTGATATTCCGGTTATGTTTTCAGGGATTCCAAAGGCAGTCCTGTAGGGCGATATGTATTTCAGAGTGTTGTTAAAGTCTCCGGGGTGGAATATGATGTCGTAGCGGGTTTCATTTGCAATAGAGAAATCGGCGCTGAACCGGACTGTGTCTTCTCCGGCGCAGAAGCTGAGGTTTGCCCCTTCAGGCAGTATGAAAGTAATTCCGCTTGCGCTGTCATAAAAGTCAGCATACCTGCTTGGGCTGCTGCGGCATTCTTTGTTGGTGTAGTTTATAGTTCCTGAAGCTGCGTTGTTTATGTGGAAAAAGGTGTAGTTCCTGAGAGTGACTGAAACTGTGAGGTTGTGCGGCTCCCTGGCGTCTGTGGTCACGTAGTTGAAAATCCTTGAATACCCTGCGACAATGAATGATGAGTAGTTGAGCTGCATAAACCTGAGCTTGTACTTTGCCGAGAGTGTGGTTGTGTTTGCCTCCGCAGCTGCTGCTTCAGGGGTTAGTGCGGCTCCTGAAATGCTTATGTTGAAGTCGCTGAGCCTTTCCTTTCCGAAGTGGTTTACCCTTGTGAGCATTGAGCTCTTGAATTCTGAAACAAATCGTTGCGAGTCAACAGAAGCTCCTCCTGTGCCTGCTGTGAGGTCAAAGTTTGTAAGCGGCAGGGTGTAGTTTTCGCTTGAGCTTACAAGCTCAAGGAGGTTTCTTCCTTCCATAAGGTTTCGCCGGAAGACCAGCAGGCCTTCAGCGTAGTCAAAGCTCGTGTTGTCTATGAAAGAGAAGTTTTTCCAGTCGTAAGTGAACCTAAGCATCACTGGCTCGTTGCCTGTTATGTTTGACGCAATCAGAAGCGGCAGTTTCTGGACGCTCCACTTTGTTGAGTCGGCTATGTGGTCAAACACGTTGTTAAGCAGGGCGTTTGCAGGGCTTTGGTTGGTTGGCAGCTGCCTGATTACTATGAAGAAGACGCCAAGGTATATCAGGAATATGCCAAGGCTGATTATCCAGTCAAGGTCAACTGCCAGGGCTTTCTTTGACCACGGCATCCTGCCCCTCTTTTTACCCTCTTTTTTAGCGGTTTTCACGATAAGCTTGCACAATATGGAGCTTTGATTCAGAAATTATTTAAAGGTTGTGGGGGTTGGAGCCTTTAAGATGGGAAAGACTTGCAGGAAAAGCGCGGTTGAAGCTGCGGTTATTATCACGATTCTCATTGCAGTTGCCCTTATTGGCGGCTGCACAAGCAATCAAAAGGGCGGCGGCGGTGAAAGCAATAGCCAAAAAATCTCAGCTGCAGTAAACGGCGCCAACATCACAGTTGACGAGGTTAATGAGGAGTATGCCTCGTTGAGCCCTGGGCAGAGGGAGCAGCTTACAAAGGCAGACGCGCTTTCCTTCATAATAGAAAGGGAAATCCTTTACCAGCAGGCTGTGAAGGAAGGCATAGTGGCAACGAAGGAAGAACAGGAGAGGGAGTATCTGTCCCTGCTCGGGCCGAACGCGACAGAGAACGAAATTGCGAGGCAGCTTGCTGCCAAGAACAGCTCTCCGGACAAGATGAAATCAGCTGTTTACAAGCAGATTCTTATCAATAAGCTTCTTGATTTGCATGTTCAAAAGACATTCACTATGAAGCACGAGGAAGCTGAGGCGCTTTACAATGCCAGCGACTTCAGGTCGCTAAACATTTCATTCGATGATGCAGAGAGAAGCATTGTGGACTTCCTGACTGCACAGAAGAGGAAGGCACAAAGGGAAAGCTACATAACCGGCCTGAAGGACAGCGCAAAGGTGCTGATAATCGGCGTGCCAAACTGATTCTTTACAGCTTATCGCAACGTTTTTGGATTGAACCCCAAGTCACCTTTGGTGCAATTCCGCCGCTAGCGGAATGCACAATCGGGCTATGCTCGATTTGTGACTGGGCCCAATCTTGCTTTGGCAAGATTTGGGTTTTTAGCAAAAAGGTCACGCTGCAGCTGCAGGATGCGTGAAAAAATAAAATAAGTAAAAAAGCTAAAAGCTCTTTTTTACAGCTCGCTGATTGTTGCCATTGCAAGCCTTGTTTCTTCAGGCTTGACTGTTGAGCTCATTGCGACAACGCATTTTACCTGTGCCATTTCAGCTGCCTTTACCAGGTCGCGGTCTATTGTCCCGTCAAGTACAATCGCGTAAACGTTGGTAAGGCTCCTGAGCGTTGACTGCAGCTCGGCAAGTGGGACTTTTCCAAGCACGTTGAGCTTCTCGTCAAAGAGGTAAGCTCCTCTTGTTCCAATAAGAGTGCCTGAAATTTCCCGGAATATGCTTTTCTCGTTTTGCGAGAGCTGCTTCGGCCCCTGTTCCCTTTGCTCGGGCTGCTCAACAAACCTGGGCTCCCTCTCCCTGTCAAACCTTGGTTCTCTTTCAAACCTCTGTTCCCGTGTGGGAGGCATTCTCCTGTTTTGCATCATTGGAGGCCTTCTCATTGGCCCTCCCATTGGCGCTGCTTGGGACGCTGCTGGTGCTGGCCTGAATTCATGCGGAGGTTGTTGGCCTGCCTGCGCTGCGGCTTCGGTCCTGCTGTCCTGCGCTCGGTCCTGCCTCTCGGTTCTTTCGGCTTTTTCAAGCCTGAGCTGCTCCGGAACTACTCTGGCTCGGAGCGCCTTGTGAATCTCTTTCTTTTCAAGCTCCTCAACCTCCTTGCCGTCAGGCGCTTTCGTGACATAGTCTATTTCTGCCACGTCAATGAGCTCTTTCAATATCAGGTCCCCGCCCCTGTCGCCGTCTACAAATGCGGTGAGCACTTTTTTCTTGCTCAGCTCTGCTATGCTTGGCGGGACTGAAGTGCCGTTCATGCCTATAACATTCTTGAAGCCGTGCTTCAGGAGGTTAAGGACATCAGCCCTGCCCTCGCAGACAATGACTTCCTCGCTTTCGGCAATTCCAGGCCCTGCTGGCAGCCTGTCAGGGCCGTATTCTACAACTTCCATTACCCTTACTGCCTTTGAGACCTCTTCGGCAAGCTCGCCAGAGTCAGGCATCACAGTGTCTATCATTGTCTTGAGGAGCTCTTTTGCCCTGTCAATGACATAGCCGCGCTTGCTTATCCTCACGTCTTCAATGCTTTCGACCTTAAGCCTTGCATTGCACGGCCCTATCCTCTGGATTATCTCAAGGGCTGCTGCAATTATGGCTGTCTCTGCCTTGTCAAGAGAAGAAGGCACTGTGATTGCGCCGGAGGTCTTGCCTGCCCTTATTTCAGTGTCAACTTCTATTCTTCCAATCCTTCCGGACCTTTGAAGCTCCCTAAGCTCAAGGTCTGCGCCAAGCAGTCCCTCTGTCTGGCCGAATACTGCTCCTATTACGTCTGGCCTGTCCACAACGCCATCTATCTGGATGGTCGAGTGTATAATGTACTTTGCTGATACTGGACTGATTTTTCCCATTTTCAAATCGCCTCGTGTTTAGGCACTTTAGAACAAGTCACAACATAATGCCATTGCAAACTTGAGATTGTATACGGCTGTTGTTGGCTTTGTCAGCCGGTTGGTTAGCCGTTGGCCAATCAGCCGGTGTAGCTAGCCGGTAAAATTGACAGTTACAATCTACAACTTTGTTGGATGAATGTGATCAAAAGACTCCGCAACGCGGATACGCCTTTTGAAACGCGACGCGGCTTTTGCCGCCCATTATTTTGTGCTTGTCACCAATTGGTGCCTTTTAATCTTGTTTTCAATATTATTTGCTGTTTATTTGTTATATTTTGTTTGGTTGACGATTCCAGCTTTCTGCTGATGAATCGTTGTTATAGTGAATATGTCGCCCGACACTAACCCCCGAATTCCTGGCCAGCCATTGGGCGAGCTTGTCCGGGTAACTCTGTATCGGGCTGCAGATGCATTGTGGCTCACAGGCGATGCCTGTGCCCTGTTGACATTGTCAACATGGGCCTGTTCATCCAAAGCCATCCCGGCTCTGTCGCAAAAGGACCGAATTGCACTGCGTGAATGACGTAAGCACTAGTATGACCTGCCCATTAATAAACTTTTGTATGATACAGTATTCACTTAGCAGTGGTGATAATGGAAGGGTTTATAAAGAGGCGTTTATAGCTTAGTAAATATGACAAATCAACAATGGAAAGAGAGAATAATACTACCCTACGCATGTGTTGTTGTTCAACCAACTGAAAGGCAGTACGTTGTGGGGGCGCCTGTCGAGGCTGACCACTACTGGAACCAGAAATATCCCTACCTCCTTGTCCAGGCTGTTCTGGGAATAAGCTGTACGCC
>JAHFTU010000114.1 GCA_023269295.1 Candidatus Woesearchaeota archaeon
TTCTCAGCGCCAATTATAGTTGCCGGGCTCCCGAGAACAAGAACTGATGAGCCGCTTTTAATCCTTGAATTGAGAGGGACATCAATGTCAAAGCCGCCCTTGTGCTTGATGCCAACCACCACGATGCCATACTTCTGGATAACCTGGGCCTTCTGCAGGCCTGCAAGCGGGCTTTTGCTGCTGACATTCAACTCTTTCATAATCATATGCTCGCCATCACCAGCTGAGCCGAAAAAGCCTGAAACGGCTTCCTCGCCTTCCTCAACAGGCGGGTTAAGGAACCTGAAAATTGCAGTGAGTATCAAGCTGAAGGAAGCGATTATCAGCGCTATTGTGAAAAGCTTTCCGGCAGCAGTGAGACCCTGTGGCAGGGCAATCATGCCCATAAGGGAAACTGTAGAGAGAAGAGAATCAAGCAACGGCATTTTTTCTATGATTGAGTAGCCGATTGTGCCTACAACAAGCACGGCAACAAGAGCACCAAATACTTTTTTCAAAATAACACACCCCTTTTTTCCCCAAGTCGACTCGTGTCGACTGGGCCCAATCGAGAGCACTCGATTTGGGTTCCTGCCTCTGATACTGCCGTGATGAACAGGGGTTTATTAATGTTTTGCTGTTGCAAAGTATAATTATGCTTTTTTCCATCTCACGCCCTCAGGCGTGTCATCAATTCGGATGCCTTTTTCCTGCAGCCTTGCCCTTATCCTGTCAGCCTCTGCAAATTTCTTTTCTTTCCTGAGGCGCTCCCTTTCGTGTATGAGCTTCATGATATCACTTGGCAGCTTTTCTTCTTTTGAAAAGTCCATGACACCAAGAACACCGTCCATTTTTTTTAGGAAATCAATTGTGGCTGCTGCTGATTTTTTGCCAATTGTTCCGCTGTCAATGTGGCTGTTGATGCTCTTGACAAGCTCAAACACAGCTGCAAGCGCCTCGCTTATGTTGAGGTCATCATCCATGGCCTTTTCAAATGCTTTGGCCGCTGTTTCAATTTCTTTTTTTATTGAGCTATTTTTTTTGCTGCTGCTATTGATGTCCTGAAGCTTTCTAATAAGTTCGTTCAGGCGGTCAATGGACGCCTTTGCAGCGTTAATTCCGTCAAACGTGAAATTAAGCTGCTGGCGGTAGTGGGTTGAGAGCAGGAGATACCTAACTGCTACTGGCGAATAGCCTTTGCTGAGAACGTCACGGAGCGTAAAAAAGTTGCCCAGGGACTTGCTCATTTTCTGGCCGTTGACAAGCAGCCACTCGTTATGCAGCCAATATTTCACGAATGGCTTGCCGGTGAAGCCCTCTGACTGCGCAATCTCATTCTGGTGATGCGGGAAGATTAGGTCAATTCCCCCACAGTGGATGTCAAAAGTTTTCCCGAGGTTCTTTATTGACATTGCCGAGCATTCAATGTGCCAGCCTGGCCTCCCACGACCTACGCTTGTTTCCCAAAACACATTGCCGTCTTCCTTGTTGTGGGCCTTCCATAAGGCAAAGTCCTGCACGTCTTCCTTCGTGTACTCATCCTTCTTGACGCGGCCTGAAGCCCCTGCCTTCAGCTTTGCAACGTCAATATTCGCCAGCTTACCATAATCCTTGAATTTTCGAATGTTATAGTAGATTGAGCCATCTTCACCCTTGTAGGCAAAGCCTTTTTTGATTAATGATTTTGTTATTGCGACCATTTCCTTGATGTACTCTGTAGCCATGGGGTACTTATCGGCAGGAAGGATGTTGAGCGCCTTGATGTCCTCAAAGAATGCCTGCTCGTACTTCCTTGTAAATTCCTTCAGGCTGGTGCCTTCCTTCTGGGAAGCGTGTATTGTCTTGTCATCAACATCAGTTATGTTCATAATGTGCTTTACCTTATAGCCCCTGAAAAGAAGGTAACGCTTCAGCAAGTCAACGAAGATGTAAGCCCGGTAGTTGCCGATGTGTGGGTAGTTGTAAACGGAATGCCCAAAATTACATCAGAATGTAATCTTGTTTGGCCCGCAACTATACATACCAACAGCACCGCTCTTTACGGGCTTAAACACTTCCATTTTCCGCGTTAAGGTGTTGTATAATCTAAGCGCCATAATCCAGCCATTTTCTGCCAGTTAAAGCCTCTTTTAATTTCTTTTGTTTTTTGGTTAATGAGAAGCCAATGTCATTGTAAAATTTCATTACATCCTTTTTATTCCTTATTACAAGGGAAGATGCTACACTGTAACTCCCCTTATCTGTTAAATCAAACGAAATCACATAAGTATAGTTAGTAATGCCAAAATAATCCTTCAATAACTTCGATTCATCAACAAGAAGCTCGGGCTTCGAGTTAAGGATTTTCATTAACAATAGTTTTGCGTTAATTTCAATCAAGATTTCTTTTAATTTTCTAATTGGAATTCTATTTTGGGAATGACCTGTTGGGAAAAACCTAGTTTTCATTAATGGTACAACCTGTTTGTGTAATGTTTGCTTTTCTTTATCGGTAAAAGTGCAGTGAATACTCCTTGATAAGATGATATACGGACAAGGATTTCTGCCAACAGAACCCTCATCATCAAATATTGCCGACAAATAACTTCTTTTCATTTCCTTACTTCCGTCTTTAACAATCCACGGCAGCCCATTATTTAGCTTATACTTTTTCCCTACTGTTACTCCAGCCCTCTTAAAAGCTTCCCCAACAATACCGCTCCCCATTCTTATTTGTATGCAGTTTCTCTCAAATTCTTCATTAAAATGAACATCTCCAAAAACATCTGTTAAATTACTCATAAACATACAAATCGCCTCTCTTTCATCACTACAATACTCGGTTCTTATTAAATCCTCTCTGGATTTATCGTAATATAAACAACCATCAGAAACTAAATGCCCTGATAAACCACCCATTTTAGGATTTTGAAGATTAATTGGAAATTTAGGATTCCTTATTGAGTACTTTTCCCCTTTTCTCACTTCAATTATTTTTCCATTAAGAAAAGTGTAATCTAGCCCCAAAAATTCCAAAAGCTTTTTTAAGTTTTTAATAGAGAAACCGCTATTATTTCTCAAAATATTATAGACATGCCCAGAGTTAAGTTCCAACATTAATTTACTCAAAGAACCAGCTTTCTTAATCCCTTTGTTGATTAAATTTCTCATTACGTCCTTGTTTATGTACAAGATTTCATAATCCTTTAAATCGTACCAATTCACTATCGTTTTATCACTCATTTTACTTACCTCTGAAACCTCAATCAAGCGTTGAGATTTCTCACGCCCAAGCTGAGAAATCACTACGTTAGTAGTGAGGAGGACAACTGAGCGGAGCTGCGTAATTGCT
>JAHFTU010000062.1 GCA_023269295.1 Candidatus Woesearchaeota archaeon
TTGTGCTTTCAAAAAGGCCGACTGGCTACGGCGAGCAGGACATATCAGAATCAAATCCGCAGCTTCAGCCGCTGAAGAATATCATATTGAGGGCTGGCAACAGCTTCATCCAGATAAACCCGCTGTGGCTCACAATCATCATCACGGTCTTTTCTGTGTTTGTCGGGCTTGTGCCAATCCTTCTTGGCGCGATAATTCCGCACGCAACTTTGCTGCAGGAAGCCCCTTTTGACAACTCCCTCGGCTTCAAGTTCTTAGAGTACAAGCAGACACCGACCGGGCTTGCAGGGCCTTACGGCATTGGCGCTACTGTGCTTAGCTTTTTCATACCAATTGGCATAGGCGTTGGCATCGGGCTGTACTACCGCATACGCTCTAAGAACGTGCTGAAGCTGCGGGACGAGGCAAAGGCGCTGGAAGAGGAATTCTCTGCTGCGCTGTTCCAGCTTGGCAACAGGATTGGCGACGGCCTGCCGCTTGAGCTTGCCATTGGGAAAGTTGCAGAGGTAATGCCCGGGACAAAATCAGGTGAGTTCTTCGCGCTTGTGAGCCAGAAAGTTGTGAGTGATGGCATGTCTGTTGAGCGCGCGATATTTGACCCCAAAAGGGGCGCCCTGTTCTCTTTCCCCTCGCCATTGATTGAAAGCGCGATGAAGGTGCTCATTGAAAGCGCTAAGAAGGGCCCTATGATTGCGTCGTCTGCGATGATTAATGTTTCGCAGTACATCAAGGACATCCACCGTGTTGATGAGAGGCTCAGGGACCTGATGTCTGACATAATAAGCGACATGAA
Source organism: Candidatus Woesearchaeota archaeon (assembly GCA_023269295.1). Classification (GTDB taxonomy): domain Archaea; phylum Nanobdellota; class Nanobdellia; order Woesearchaeales; family UBA10216; genus UBA10216. The sequence continues at coordinate 794 of JAHFTU010000062.1, forward strand.
GCAGCAGGTTGGGGTGCTTGCCCCGGCAATAGCAGGGATTGTTGTTGGGATAACTTCAATGATAGTTTCCATCATAAGCAGGCTGAGCGAGCAGCTCTCTGCAATATCAGAATTCTCATCGTCCTCTTCAGCTTCAATACCTTCGGGACTGCTGAACCTTTTCGGCAACGGCGTTCCCACCTACTTTTTCCAGATAATCATCGGGCTGTACATCATTGAAGTCACCATCATCCTGACCCAGCTCATCAACGGCATTGAGAACGGCTCTGACAAGATTGCCGAAAACTACCTCATCGGCACCAACCTCATCAGGGGAACCATCATCTACGGCATAGTCGCATTCGCAATCACCATGCTCTTCAACATCATCGCAGCCAGCATCATCACCGGCATAGCCCAGCCGGTGGTGTGAAGAGAAAAAGGATAAAATTCGGCAGACCAGCAGGTAGTAAGGACACAAGAGAAAGAAAGGCGGGCACCGTTTTACGATACGCTAAATCAAAAAGAAACATCAATGCTTAAGGCCTATTTTTGAGGCAACGTGCAACTTAACTTTAAGTGGTATGTTCAGGTTCCAAAAAGCCTTCATTCCATCAGAAGTTTTCCCCTCCTTGTGCAAAGTAATCATGTTTTTTAGCTCTACCCAACTTGTGGTTATCTTAAAGTCCACATCGGAATCAATACCATTTGTGATGCCAATTATTTTGCCTCCCGTTAGGTCGAAAGTGTAAACATCTCCATCTACATCAAATCCTATTTTGCTGTAATCGCTTAAAGCTTTTTGGACAATGCTATTGTAGTTAAAGGAGTCGTAAATATCTTGCTTATTCATGTTTATTCTTGGAAAATCGTATTTGTCAACAAAACTTACGACTTGAGCAGTATTAGTAACGGGTATAGTTGAAGAAGATTCAGATGTGGCGACTTCACTATTTTGTCTTTCCACAGCGGCAGAAATAGAGTTGTGTAGGTATGGTAGCAGTTTATCTTGAACACTCATAAATCCTCCATAAATTGGATAAATTGCAGCCGAATATGGTGGGGAATTCCGGTCATAAGTCTCTTGACCTAGAAGTTGCACGAGTTGCTCTTTGGTATAAACATTTGGAAATATCTCGTTAATGACAAATAGCGTCTTAGACTCATCATAATTGGATGATAATGGATTAGCAAGTTCTTCCTTAAGCTTGTTCTTGTAAACAGGATAACCGTTGATGCACAGTAACACATTGTAATGAAGGACCTGGTAATATTTCTCCACGTTACGATAAAGTTCTTCTACAGTACTATCAACAAAAGGGTACACTATTCCGTAACACATCTTAAACAGCTTGCCCTTGTCATGCTTATCAAGGCTTAATGGGTTGTGATTCTTTCTAATATTCTGCCACATTAAGGAACTACCCAGTAAAGAACGGTAAGTGACTGGGCCACATTCGTACCAACCATCATATTCCCAGCATGCTTTTATAGGGCGATTATCAAATACTCCATTTACACTGACATTATATGCATAATCTTTAGTACCATTAACTACAAAAGTTTGGTTGAGCAGGTCTTCGTTATTAAAGAGCAAGTCGTCATGCTTGAGTTCGTCATCTTGTTGCTGCAGAATAGACCTAGTTTCTTCTATTTGTTTAACTAAATCTTGTTGGCTAGTGTTCGCGGTAATCTGATTTGACTGCTGGACTTGTGCTTGGGGTGTATGCTTAAATGGTTTAAGAAAGAACTTAGCGATTCCGCCTAAACTGAAAGCTCCAACAGGCACAGCCATTAGTAGCAAAGCAATAGCCAAAACTAGCACTACACCTGTAAGTTTAGCCATCAAAAACTCCTAGTCTAAGCAACGATAAGGATACTATTTAAACCTTTGCGGAAGGGTACAAATTTTCGCAACAACTCCCAAAAAAACAGAAACGCTTATATAGTAGCTATAACAAGCTATAAGTTCTATTATAGTTCATGGCACGGAGGTGGCTAAGGTAAACCTTACAACGATTCAAGTGCGGGAAGAGACGCGAAAAAAGCTCGCGATGAAAAAGGTGCATCCTAGGGAGAGCTATGATGCTGTGCTGCAGAGGATTCTTGAAGCTGATAGCATTCCTTCTATGGAGGAGATGTTCAGAAGAAGCGACAGCGTAAAACAGACGCGCCGATACTCGACAGAAGAAGTGATAAAGCTCAGCCATGATTTGAGGGCAAAAAGATGACCTCATTTGTTGATGCGAACGTGATAATTAAGGCCTTTACAAACAATATCGATCAGGAGAAATGCCGGAAAGTGCTAAATGGTACTTTTATAACAAACACTCTGTGCCTGATTGAAGCCCAGCACGCCGTATCTGTAATCACAAAGGACAAAATGCTAGCTGCGGATTGCGTCAAATCCTTATTGCGGTCTGGTGGCAAAATTGTGCCTTTGGATGTGAATCTCATTTTTGAGAGTTATAAACGAACAGGCAGATATGAGCTTAATGCGTTTGATATGATTCATTTTGTCACGGCAGTGCTGCATAATTGCGACTCCATATTTTCCTATGACAATGATTTCGACGGCCTGGAAATCAAGCGAGTGGAGCCGTAATAGAAAAATAAGTGCGTCGGTCGTAGACACAAGCTGTATTTTATGCTAAGTTTTAAAAGAACTTCGATTAGCGGCTAGGCTGAAACCTGAAGTGTAGAACTTGGCAAATACATAGGAGTTTCCTGAAGAATTATAGGATTTTTTTCAACTATTTTGTTTCTAATTTGCATTTGGAATGTAAGTCTTACCTCAATTTTTCCATGCTCATTGTGAGCATTAAACTCAAAATTTTTAATATTTTTTAATATCATTGGTTTAACCTGAAGAAAATTTGATGCGTCCAATATTTGCATGCCTGTGATAAATCCCTCATTATCTGTATCTAAGATTATATTATTCAGTTCAAGTGATTTAGAATACTCTCTATCTTTTGTCTTAAAAAACAAAATGTCATGTTTATAATCATAATCACTTTCACCTTTTCCACGTCCGTTTAAGTGTCTCATTGATTTCAAACTCTTGGCAGATCTTTACTAATCGGCTTATAAAATGTTACAACATCTATGCGTCCAAATTGTATATCCAGCACGATTCTAATCAAATCTTGGTTTTCGATCTTGTAAAAAACTGCATAATTGTTGTTATTTTGTATACCAACAAAAACAGGGGTTTGTCCAAATAACATCACTTTAATCTCTTCACATTTAAAAAGCTTTCTTTGTTTTTCACTCAGTCTAAAAAACGTATGTTCTGTGCAATAGACGTGTTCGTTGGAATATTGCGTTAAGAGGTCTTGGAATTGTTTAATTGATATTTCCCTGTTGATTAAGTGTCCATTCGAAACCACAGCTATAGACGTAACGAACTCATTTAAATATTCTCCTTCTTCCTTTCTGCTGACTTAAAAATGTGCAACAGGGCATTGAAATAATGATTAGGTGCGTCGGCCGGGAATTGAACCCGGACCATCAGCTTTCTTTACGATTTTTGGTCGAGCTTTTTGTGAGCCGCTGCGAACAAAAAGGTCGTGTGGAAGGCTGAGGTCATACCGTTAGACCACCGACGCGTGACCCCTTTAAGAAAGCGGTCCAACAGTTGGCAAACAGCCAACTGTGCCCAGTCGACTGCTGTCGACTTGGGAATCGGAAACGACTGCTGCTCTTCTCAAGGAAGGTCAATCAAGAAAAACTACTCAGAGGGTGTTTAAAAATATTGTTCTTATCATACTGCTACTCTACGTATTCAACGTTATCCATGCGGGAAAACTGCCTGTCACCTGTGAGAAATGGAACGTTACGTGTTTTTGCCACAACATATCCTATGCAGTCAACGTAAGAGACATTTTTGCCTTTCATTGCAGCCTTTAACTCATTTGCCATGATAATGGTCTTGTCGCTTACTTCAACGGCGAATTTAAGCAATTCGTAATAGTGGGCATCTGCCACTTCCTTCCCGCACCTGATGAGAAGGCCATAATGAAATTCCATGAGATTTAGTCTTGTTGTAATTATTGCAATTCCTTCAGCGTACGGTTTGTAAGACGCATTGCCTTCAAACAGTTCGAAGAAAGCATAGGTATCAAAAAACAGTGTTCTCATGGCTTCCAGCCTTTCCTCACCATATCCTTGAATTCCTGTCCGGACATTCCTGTTTTAAGAGTTCCAAACAGGTGCATTAGGTTTGCTTCTTTCACTACCTCAATCAGGACTTTTTGATTCTCCTTCAGCCCTTGTGCTTCTACAAGCTCCTTCGGCAGCACCACTCCAACCGAACTTCCCCATTTTCTTACCGTAGTTTCAATCGCCATTGCACATCACCCAGTTATATTTTAGTTTGATTAAAGTATAACTAGTTTATATAACTTCCTATAACTTTCGGTAATTACCCTTTGGTTCGTGTCTTGATATGCTTAACTGCCAATTTTGTAAAATTCATCCGTAACTTTAGAATAATTTCCGAGCACGTATTGAAATTTTTCAAAGAAACGACAAAAACTTGAAAGGTTTTCAATGACTTCGTAAAAAAATTGTTTGGAACTTCATCAAAAGCAAGGCAGCACCGAAAAAGTTAAATATTAGCACGTCTTTTTTAACAGGTATTGACGGTGGGCGTCGCAAGGCAGGTATCGGATTCTGCCTTTCCCAATTCGCCTATGGCGAATGGGCCCAATCGTGCTTTTGCACGATTTGGGTTTCTTTTTTCTGTCTGTAGAAAGATTTATAACCTTCTTGCCAAGGATAATGCTTTTGATAGTTATGGCAAAAGCAGCTGGGCGCAGTGAAACTATTATTATATCTCTTGGCGGCTCTGTCCTTGCACCTAACCAGATTGATGTTGATTTTCTCAAGCAGTTCAGGCAGCTTATCCTGAAGTTTGTCCATAATGGCGACAGGTTTGTAATTATCTGCGGCGGTGGAAAAACAGCAAGGGAGTACCAGGGAGCTGCATCAAGGGTTGTACACACTGTTCCTGAGGACTTGGACTGGCTTGGCATCCACGCAACGCGGCTGAACGGCCACCTGCTGAGGACTATATTTAGGGAGATAGCCCATGCTAAGTTGATCAAGAACCCCAATGAAAAGATTAATCTAAAGGAATCTGAGAAGGTCGTGGTTGCTGCCGGCTGGAAGCCTGGCAGGAGCACTGACTATATTGCTGTGCTGCTGGCAAAAAACCTTGGCGCAAGGACAGTCATCAACATTACAAATACAGATTTCGTTTATGATAGGGACCCTTCAAAGTTTCCGGATGCAAAGCCGCTGCACCAGGTAAGCTGGAAAGAGTTCAGGAAGCTTATTGGCGTGAGTAGGTGGAGCCCTGGCCTCAACACTCCTTTTGACCCTGTGGCTGCAAAGGTTGCAGAGAAGATGAAACTGAGAGTAGCTGTGATGGGCAAGGATTTGGGGAATTTGGAAGATTTTTTGGTTGGGAAGGCGTTTAGGGGCACGTTGATAGGCTGAGTGCCAAAACGCATCAGCGCAAAACCTATATAAAATAAGGCATTAACTCCTTTTTCTATGCCCGATTCAGGTCTTGAAGCGGTTGTAGAAGGGTGGTTTGATGAGTACGAGCAAAGTAAAAGCATCTCCATGCTTTTCAAGCTTGTTAGCAGCTCGATAAAGCTAGTGTCTGGGCAATCAGGCAGTGAGGCATCTTGGCAGCAGCTTCTAGATGCCACCGGCTCGCTTATGACCGAAAGGCAAAAGCCGCACAGGCTGATTCTGGAGTACCTGCAATGGAGGTTGCCGCTGCTGCAGAAGGTTCTGATTTACCCTGAGCTGAAGCCTGACTTCGTGGTGGACGAGCTTGAGGTAATGCTTTATGCCGCAGGCTGGCTGCCACGCCTCGTGAATGGACAGAGAGTTTATGTTGATGGCGATGAGCAGATTAAGCTGCTGAGCTTAGCCAGCGCAAAAGTTGGCGGGGCTGAAAAGGACGAGAGGGAAGATACAAGGTTTTACCGCTTGGTGATGCGTGTTTTCCAGCGCAATTTTAGAGACGTCAGGAATCGTGCTGGGATTGCAAGGCCAGGCTGGAATGAGCTTGTTGCACAGGTACTGAAGTTCCAGCCTCTTCAGCACATGGATTTCACGCAGTACCGTGCAGAGGAGGAGCCCGAAGTTGAAAGGAGGTTTGACGATGTCATTGCTTCAGGGCTTAGGCAGTACATGAAGGGCGTTAGGGCGGTGCAGACGCCTTCAGGGCAAGTCCGCATTGAGCCGTTAAGAAATCTTAATCTGCTTGGTAGGGCAGAGATAGAGAGAGGCGCTGACGCGAGCTTGCGCAGCTTATTAAGAAGTACGCGGAATGCGGAGAAGAAGGGCGGTCCTACGTGGGGCGACTACCTTGACCATGTTGGCGTGCTTGATGATGTTGTGGATTTCCATTACGGCATTGCAGTGAACAGGAATATGATTGCTGGCCATCCAACTGAGCGGGATGATTACAATTATGCCAAATCGGTTGTTTTAGGGATTATACCTGTAACTTATAGGGGCAAAAAGAAGCAGGTGCTGGAAGCTGAAGACCTATGCATGCTTATCGGCTTCAGGAAGGATTTTCGCAATATCAGCGAGTGTGCTGAGGAGCTCTTGCCTGTTTTCAGGAGGGCGCAGAGCCGTTACGAGGGTGAAAGAGGAAAGCCGCCAACTCAGTTTCTGAACGCTGTCCTTGCTGATAAGAAAGTGGCAGCAAAGCACGGC
>JAHFTU010000063.1:0-4021 GCA_023269295.1 Candidatus Woesearchaeota archaeon
GTTTCTTTTTTAAATCTATTTGTTGTCATTGCGGCGGCTGCCCATTGAAAAAGTATAAATAGCGGCGCTTATGGGTGCTTGCAGCATAGTTGGGGTTAATTTTCATGCCAGGCATACTTGACTTGTTTGTTCCAAGGGAGAAGAAGTTCTTTGAGATGCTGAAAGATTTGTCCGGCAGGACGCATGACGGCGCCAGGCTATTCCTGGCTTTTGTTAGCGATTATGACAAGCTGAGCGCTGTGAAGAGGCGCGCGGTAATTGAGGAGCTGAAGAAGGTGGAGCTTGATTGCGATGCCATTACCCATAACATCGCTATTGAGCTCAACAAGACGTTTCTGACGCCCATAGACAGGGAGGATATCCACAAGCTTTCAACCCTGCTTGATGACGTTATGGACATTATTTATAACATAGGCCATAAGCTTGTCCTTTACAACATGCGCAGGCTTCCAAAGTTCATGCCTGAGCTGACTAAGGTTGCTTTTGAGTGCTCTGGCGAGGTTGACCTTCTAATCTCAAGGCTTGATGAGATGCGCAAGACTGATGCTCATATAAAGAGGATTCACGAGCTTGAAAAGCAGGCTGATGAGCTTAGGAACGAGGCGTTTGCCTATCTTTTCAATGATTCCCTGCCGGCTGTTGACATAATAAAGTTTAAGGATGTTTATGAATGGCTTGAGACTATCTGTGATACGGCAGAAGATGTTGCTGATGTGGTTGAGGGTATCGTGATTAAGTATGCGTGAAAGAAATGCCTGAAATTGTTTTTCTCGCTGTAGTAACAATTATTATTGCCCTGATTTTTGACTTTGTCAATGGCTTTCACGACGCTGCAAATTCGATTGCGACAATTGTCGCAACGAGGGTTCTTTCGCCACTCCAGGCTGTCTTGATGGCAGCGTTCTGGAACTTTGTTGGCGCGTTTTTCTTCGGGGTTGCTATTGCGAAAACAGTTGGCTCTGGAATCATAGTCAAGCAGGCCGCCACTATTGACGTGCTGCTAGCCGCCCTGATAGGCGCCATAATCTGGAACCTCATAACTTGGCGCTTTGGCCTGCCGAGCTCAAGCAGCCACGCCCTTATTGGAGGCCTTGTTGGCTCGGCTATTACCTTCGGCGGCGTCAACACGATTATTTTCTCAGGCCTGAACAAGATTCTGCTTTTCATCGTGCTTGCGCCTCTGCTGGGCATGGCTGGCTCTATTATATTTGCTGTTGTCGTATTCTCAATCTCAAAAGGATTCTCCCCTGTAAAAATAAACGCGTGGTTTAAGCGGCTTCAGCTGGTTTCCGCAAGCTGGTACAGCCTGGGCCACGGCACGAATGACGCTCAGAAAACAATGGGCGTCATAGCAGCTGTCCTTTTCTCTGCAGGGTTTATTGACTCTTTCAGGATTGACCGTTGGGTGATTATCGCTGCCTACACTGCCATCGCACTTGGCACCTTTGCCGGTGGCTGGAAGATAGTCAAGACCATGGGCAGCCGCCTGACAAAGCTCAGGCCTGTTGACGGCTTTTGCGCTGAGAGCGGCGGCGCCATTACGCTCTTGGCCACAGCCCACTTCGGCATACCTGTAAGTACAACTCATGTTATCGCTGGTTCAATACTGGGCGTTGGCATCACCAAGCGCGCATCCGGAGTCAGGTGGGGTGTAGCCCGCAACATCGTCTACGGCTGGCTTCTTACGATCCCAATGTCTGCGTTCTTCGCTGCGGTCAGCCACGTGCTTCTCACCAGGCTGTTGTGAATACACTACTTAAGAGTGGTTAAGAAATAGAAAGCTTTAAATAGTTGAACAGGTACTTCAGTCAACGAATAAAAATGAGCTTAAAAGCAAGAGTGATATTGCCCGTAATAACTTTAGCAGCTGCAGCAATGTTGTTTGCGTGCGGTGGCAATGAAACCACACCAACGTCAGCTCCAACTAGTACACCTACTGCTGCTCCAACTGCGACAGCAGCTTTTGCATCCTTCCAGCAAACCGGCACTGGGACGATAAATGTTGAGTATACCCCAACTCCTGTGCCTTCTGCAACTTCTACTCCGAAATCTGTTTTGGAAGATATTGTTGTCCAATGTGGCAGCTCGCCGAAGAATGAAGTGATTTTTTCAGTGAACGGTAAGGAGAAATGGAGGTCTCCTGTTGGCACTCATATGCCGGACTACTCGCGTAGAATTTCTGGTGTAACGCTTCCTCAGTCAACATTTGAGTGCGTAAATCCTGTTGATGATGCTGGCCATAGTTCTGGCCCTGTTTATGATTCTGCTCATCAAATGGTATTCGCTCATGGGCAGGATTCTTCAGCGCTTTTCCCGGCTGAGCTGGTTAAGATTGATGCAAAAACAGGAAAGGAAGTTAGTTACCTGATGCATCCCGGGCACATTAAGGGCGTTGTGCCAATTGGCAAAGTTGACACTCCAAAAGGTAGCATAGATGTCGTGGTAGTTACTGCAGTGAGCAACGTTGGCTCGCTTGTCAATCAAGCATCAGCAGCCACAGGCAAACCCCAGCCGTATGTTCCAGTTGCAATAGCTGTAAATTCCGACACTATGGAAGTTCTCGGTTATTTGCAGCTAGGCAACCAAGGCCAGCCATTGTTTCCTTCGGCTTCCAACAATAATGGGGTTTGGACGATTAATTACGCGCTCAATGTTGATGGGAAAAGAATGCCTGCAGCTTTAACAGTAAACCAATTACTGACTCAATCTTCAATGCAGCTTGCAGAAAGTCTAACAAATTCTGGTTTGTTTAAGTAAATCTTTTTGATTTCATCGGGCTTTCTAAAGAGGTTTGCAAATCTTTAAATACTTGCTTTTTCGCCTTTACAACCATGAAACAATGTGCTGAAGCCGCAAAAAGTGAAAAGCTCGGCAGTTCTGCAGTAGCTTCAGCTTTATCCGAATAACCTAAACCTCTTTTTGATCAACCTTTTTCGCAAAAAGGTTGTGGTGCATGAAAAATGTCCCTGACTGAAAAGCAAAAGCATGACCTGAAGAAGTTCATCAAGGAGCTTGAGCAGTACAAGGGCAGGCATACTGAGCTTGTCTCTGTTTACATCCCGCAGGGCTATGACATAATCAAGATTATCCAGCACATACAGCAGGAGCAGGGCACTGCCATGAACATAAAGTCTGCCTCCACGAGGAAGAATGTGACCGGCGCCCTTGAGAGGATGGTGCAGCACTTGAGGCTGTACAGCCGCACTCCGGACCATGGCCTTGCAGTTTTTTCTGGCAACATTGCGCCTGAGGGCCAGCAGGATTTCAAGGTGTGGTCTATTGAGCCGCCAATCCCGGTGCAGACGCGAATCTACCGCTGCGACAAGGATTTTGAGCTGGGCATACTGATGGATATGCTCGAGACTAAGGAAACTTACGGCCTTGTTGTTACGGACAGGCGCGAGTGCGTTATTGCTGAGCTGAGGGGAAAGAGCATCACAATTATCTCCAAGCACACGTCAAATGTCCCAGGCAAGTACAAGGCTGGTGGGCAGAGTGCTGCCCGCTTTGGCCGCATCCGTGAGAACGCTGCCAAGGAGTTCTACGTTAGGGTTGGCGAGTACATGAAGGAGGCTTTTTTCAGCAATCCAAATCTCAAGGGAATAATTGTCGGCGGTCCTGGCCCGACAAAGTATGAGCTCGTGGAGGGTGATTTCATCACGAATGAGCTGAAGAAAAAAATCATCGCCATAAAGGACATAACTTACACTGATGAGTTTGGCATCCATGACCTTGTTGACAAGAGCCAGGATGTCCTTGCCGCGGAGGAGCTTGTGGAGGAAAAAAAGCTCGTCAACCAGTTTTTCGGCTACCTTGTCAAGAGGCCCCAGATGGTCACTTACGGCGAGCAGCAGGTCCTGAATGTTATACATAACGGCGCGGTTGATACCTTGCTGCTATCAGAAAGCCTTCCCGATGAGAAGATTGACATGTTTGAGCAGGAAGCAAAGAAGATGGGCACAACCGTTGCCATAATCTCTACCGAAACGAGGGAAGGAGCCCAGCTCAAGGACTTTGGCGG
>JAHFTU010000063.1:4121-7461 GCA_023269295.1 Candidatus Woesearchaeota archaeon
AAGCCCTACAACGCAACCGTCAGGAAAATAGGCAGCAATCTCTACTTCAACCTCAGCCGCAGCTGGAAAAGCACCAGCGACGAGATTGTCATCGGGCTGATCCAGCATCTTCTTATAAAGATTTTGAGGCGGGAAAAGTTTATGGCGGCGGCAATGAAGGGCGCAAAGAAAGTCACCACTCTAAACATGCAGCTTTATGATGACTTCATAAAGGGCGTTTCAGAAGTAACTGTCTCGAATGGCAGCAGCGATGAGAAGCTGGAATCTTCCTTTAATAGGGTTAACGAAAAATATTTTCTTGGCTTGATTGACAAGCCGCAGCTTGAGTGGGGCACTGACTCGTTCAGGAAGCTGGCAAGCTACGAGTACCACACCAACACAATCACTGTCAGCAGCCTTTTTTCCGAAGCCCCTGAGCGCCTTCTTGATTACCTGATGTACCATGAGATGCTTCATAAGAAGCTGAAGTTCAGCAGCTCAAATGGCCGCACCAGGCACCACAGCAGCGAATTCAGGAGAATGGAGCACAAATTTGAGGGTAGCGGCACGATTGAGGAGGAGCTCAACGCTTTTATCAGAGGTAGCCCCAGAAGAAGGCAGCACAGGATAAGGCGCGCTTTCAACTGGCGCCAGCTGCTTTTGCTGCGGTGAAGCCAAAAACGCGTGAAAGAATAAAATTTATATATGAACTTGTTGCAGCTGAAAGCCATTAGTTTCAGAGGGTGTGCAAATCTGTGTCTACTAAGACTGTTGGCGGTAATGATTTAAAGGTTGGCAGCTACATAATCGTTGAGGGTGCTGCCTGCAAGATTGGCAACATTGATATTTCGAGGCCTGGCAAGCACGGCCATGCTAAGATGCGCATTGAGGGCATAGGCATAATTGACAACAAGAGGCGAATCATTGTCATGCCTGCCCACGACAATATTGAAGTGCCAATAATAGAAAAGAAAACCGCGCAGGTGCTCTCGGTTCACGACAACATTGCAAATGTCATGGATGCAGAGACGTACGAGACCTTTGACCTTACAATTCCGGATGAGCTCAAGGACGCCTGTGTTGCAGGCGTTTCAGTGCTTTACTGGAAGGTCATGGAGGACAAAATTCTCAAGCAGGTCAAGAGCGGCGAAGGCGCCGCCGAGGAAGAGGATTGATTCTCGCGAGACCAGCGATAGCTTTTTAAATCACCTGTATTTCCGCCTTGTCACATGGCAAAGATTGCTGAAGCTGAAGCGCGGACGTTTAGGAACATTTTTGTGTGCAGGAAGTGCAAGCACAAGATGAGGGCTTCCAGCTTGAAGGTTGCCCAGGGCAAGGTCACGTGCAGGAACTGCAAGGCCACGGTCCTTAGGCCGCTTAGGAAGCGCGGCTGACCTTTTTAGGAAAAACCCAAGTCGTGCAAGGCACGACTGGTCCCAGTCGCTGAAAGGCGACTTGGGTGTCAATCAAAAAGTTAGAGATAAAAGGAAGTTTTTTAAACAGCAGAAGCTGGTTTTCCTTCTATGTCTTTTGGCTTTTTATCAGGATTATCTGGCTTCATTCTGGGCCATAAGCTTGTCGTTGGCTTCTACCTGCTTATTGCGCTGCTGCTTTTTGTCTACAGGAAAAAGTTTCAGTTCCAGTTCAAGGTCATTGCGCTTTACAGGACTACCTTCGGCCTTGGCCTTATGGATCGGATTGCGTCAAGGCACCGCGAGCTGGTAAAGCTTCTGGGCTACATTGGCATTGGTGTTGGCTTTCTCAGCATGTTTTTCATCGTGTTCATCCTGCTCCAGAGCGTTTTCACACTTGCTACTGTCCCAAACTCGCCATCGCCGATAAGCCCTGTGCTTCCCGGCGTCAGGATACCTGGCGTTCCTGAAAGCTTTTTTGTCCCTTTTGTGCAGGGCATAATCGCAATTTTTATCATAGCTGTCGTGCATGAGTTTGCGCACGGCGTTGTTGCAAGAGCCCATGGTGTCAAGGTGAAAAGCTCCGGGCCTGCAATTATCGGTCCTATCTTTGCTGCTTTCGTGGAGCCGGATGAGAAGCAGCTGAAGAAAAAGCCTGACATCGTGAACTATTCCCTTTTTGCGGCAGGAACTTTTTCAAACATTGTGCTTGCCTTTGTTGTGCTGTTCCTGCTTTCGGCAGTTTTCTCTCCAATCAGCTCGGCTTTTTTCCCCCAGCAAGGCGTTATGCTGAAAAATGTTGAGTCAGGCTTGCCTGCTGCTGCCGCTGGCCTGAAGCCCGGCATGGCTATAACTGCCATAAACAGCCAGCCAATTCTTTCCAATAATGACGCGCTCAATGCGCTGCAGCTTGTCCGTCCGAACCAGACCGCTGTTTTCAGCACTGGAAGCAGGGATTTTTCAGTCGTTGCAGGCGCTAACAGCAAGTATCCCGGCCGGGGCTATTTTGGAATAGTAATTGAGCCTGTGCTGAAGAACCAAAGCACGCCTTTTTTTGGCATTTTCTCGTGGCTGGAGGGCCTCTTCGCGCTTATTGCCACCCTGAGTTTCGGGATTGGCATTGCCAATATGATCCCTATTGGGCCAATTGACGGCGGCAAGATGCTTCATCTTGCGCTCCAGAGGATTGGTGGGGAGCAAAAGGCAAGGAGGACGTTTGGCCGCCTTAGCTTGCTGCTACTGCTTGTAATTCTTTTCCTGCTGAGCCCGATATTCAGGGCCATCCTGAAGTCTGTTGCCGGCTTTTTCTGATTAAAGGGTAAAATAGCTTTAAATAGCGTGCTTTTTTCTAATCCCCTATGCTATCTGTTGTGCTTGTTGAGCCTGAAACACCCGGAAACATCGGTTCTGTTGCGAGGGTAATGAAGAATTTTGGGGCAAAGAGCCTTGTCCTGATTAATCCCCGCTGCAGCCACCTTGACGGCGAAGCTTATGGGCGGGCAATGCACGCGCAAGATATTCTGAAGGCTGCCGCAGTTGTGAAAAGCTTCAGCTACCTGGAAAAATTTGATTACATTGTGGGAACTACAGCTGCTTTGGGTAGCGACTACAATGTTTTAAGATCGCCGATTACTCCGGATCAGCTTGCGCAGCAACTCCAGCACTATCTTGGCAGCAGCAATAAAAAAACCAGCATAGCGCTTGTGTTCGGCAGGGAGGGGACAGGACTCACCAGCAAGGAAATAAGTAAGTGCGACCTTGTCGTAACCATTCCTGCTTCAAAAAAATACCGGGCGCTGAACCTTTCGCATGCTGTGGCCATAGTGCTTTATGAGTTGTTCAAGCCCTCAAAATCCGTAAAGCTGGCAAGCCATATACCGCTCGCATCAAGGCAGGACAAGAAGATTGCCCTGTCAATGGTGAACGAGATTCTTGCAAGGATGGATTTT
>JAHFTU010000064.1 GCA_023269295.1 Candidatus Woesearchaeota archaeon
GACAAATGGTGAAGTAAAAAAGATTGAAACTGATTATTTGGTTGGGGCTGACGGGCCGGTAAGCGCAGTTGCCAAGTCTGCCGGCTTGTTTGGGGACAGGCAGTTCTACTCCGGAATCCAGGTAACAATCCCTGTTGAAAATGACAACGTGATTGACTTCTACCCCAGCAAGGAAGGGATAGCCTGGGTGGTGCCTGAGAACGAGAAAGTTGCAAGGGTCGGGATTGCTGCAAAGAGAGAGGCTAACTCTTATTTCAGACGATTTATAACCGCTGTTGTGGGCGAGGGTTACGAAAAGAAAATCATTGGGTGGCAGGCAGGGCCCATACCGCTGTACGACCCTAGGCTGAAGTCGGCAACAAAGGACGGCAGGATACTGCTTGTCGGTGATGCGGCAACAATGGTCAAGGCGCCAACGCTGGGCGGCATAAACCAGAGCCTGATTGGCGCAGAGGCGGCAGCAACAGCAATTGCGCAGCACAGGAATTATGAAAAGCTGTGGAAAAAAAAGATGGGAAGGGACTTGCTTCTATCGCTGCTGATGCGAAAGGCCATGGAAAGGTTCAGCGACAATGACTACAACGAGCTTGTTGAGACATTCACAAAGGAAAAGAACAGGACAATACTGGAAAATTATGACAGGGATGTCCCATCCAAGTTTGCACTGAAGCTGCTAATGAGGGAGCCAAAGCTGCTTCTGTTTGCAAAGAAGGCGTGGTTCTGACCCGCAAGTCCTGCTTTTGCAGGACTGCGCACAGTCGTGAGCTGCACGACTTGGGCTTTTTCTAAAAGGGTCAATCCAAAAACGTCCCAAAACTTGAAATCCACAATACTTTTAAATAATGCACTAATTTCGGCATGCAGGGGTAAAAAATTGGCTTCTGAAGACAATAAGAAAAACGAAAAGGGCTTCGGCGAGGGCATTGAGGTTGTAAAAGATGACTCTCATGAAGAAAAAGACATTGAAATAAACCTTGGCAGCGTGTTCTCATTCTTCAAGAAAAAAGATAATGCGCCACAGCCATCCGCAGCGACAGCAACTGGATATAAAGGGGCTCATAAAACAGAGCAACATCAACACCAAGAGCACCACAGCCGCCACGATGAAAAGGCATCTGATAAGCACGCTAAAAGCCATAGCGGCAACGAAGGAAAGGAAGAAGAGGCTGAAATAGACGTTGGGAAGCTTGCCTCAGGGATAAAGGGACTGTTTAAGGGAAAGGATGCAAAAGAAGACAGTGGTGTTGCGAATGACAAAAGCGATGACGAAGTCTCGCTGAACCCGAAGGCGCTCATTGAATTCTTCAACAAGAAAGGAGCTCTCGTGCTTCTAATAATGGGAATCCTCATAAGCGTAGGGCTAACCGCACATGTCAGGTTCGTAGTTGGAAACCTTGGGTTCACAGAAGATTGGGCGCAGAATACTGTTTACAACGTGATACAAAGCGACATACAGAACGCAATAAACGCGCAATACCCAAACCTGCCTGACGCGAGGAAAAGCCAGATACTGTCTGATGAGCTCGGCAAGGCAGTGAAGAGCCAGGAGTACACGTTCAAGTCACCGCCATACACTGGCCAGAAAATCAGCCTGAAAGACCAGATAAAAGGCACTGCAGATTCAATAAAAAATTTTTACAGGGATGACAGCGGCCAGGCATATTCGCCTGACATTGACCCGTACTACTGGAACAGGTATGCCAAAAACGTACTTGAAAAAGGTCACGCTGGCGACGAAGTCAGGAACGGCGTGCAGTGGGACACATACCAGATTGCGCCAGGCGGCAGGCCTGTCCCCGAGCAGGACACCGTATTCCCCTACTTCCTTGCCTACCTGTTCAAGTTTGTGAGGTTCTTCAGCCACTCTGCAACGCTGTGGAACGTGCAAACAATATTTTACCCGATGCTAATAAACGGGCTCAATGTTTTGATGATATTCCTTATCGGAAGAAAAGTTGCCGGCAATGTAGGCGGATTTTTCGGCTCGCTAATGGCCGGGCTGCACTCAGCTTACGTCAGCAGGACAATCCACGGCGACAACGACGCCTTTGTCCTGTTTTTCGCAATAATGACGCTGTGGCTGTTCGTTGAGGCAATGTACGCAAGAAAGGCGCTGGCGCGGCTTGCTGTTGCAGCTCTGGCAGGCCTCTCGGCAGGCATATTCAGCCTCGTATGGGGAGGGTGGTGGTTCATATTCATATTCACGCTTGTCTCAGCCGCTACAACAATAGCATTAGGAATCCTGAAAGGCGTCATCAAATCAGGCAGCACAGGCAAGGCAGGCATTGGCGATGCAATAAAGACAGCATACAAATCAGATGTTGTAAAATTCTTTCTCATACCTACTGCTGTGTTCTTTTTATCAACAGCAATATTTGTCTCAATTTTCAACGGCCTTGAGAGGTTCCTCGCAACGCCCCTGCTTGCATTCGGAATCACAAAGCTCAAGACAGCAGTTCTGGAGCAGTCCTACTGGCCAAACGTGCTGACCACAGTAGCTGAGCTCAACCCGGGGAGCTTCAACCAGGTGCTTTCAAGCATAAGGCCAAACATATTCTGGCTATCAGCACTAAGCGCTGTTATACTCCTGTTTGTTGCGGGCATGCACTTTTTCCTGGCACTGATCAATGAAAAAGCGAGCAACAAGCTGAAATCAATCACACAGGACGAAAACCGGGCGCTGTATTACATATTCTTCGCCACGCTGATATTCATCTGGTTCATAGGAACAATATACGCCACCTACAAGGGCATAAGGTTCGTTGTAATGCTCGCCCCAGCAATGGGGCTCGGGTTCGGGATAACACTGGGCTTCATTTTCAGGCTCACAACCTGGCTGAACGACAATTTCCTCAAGATACAAAAGACAGCGGTCGCGGCAGCTGTGTTCCTTGTGCTGGCAGCATCAGTGTACTCAACAGGCATGATAAAAAATGCGTATGTAATAGCCAACCACGACACGCCGATAATGAACGATGCGTGGTACAACTCGCTCACCGCAATACGCGACGACTCTGACAACGTAACCAAAAGCGCCATAATCACATCATGGTGGGACTTTGGGCATCACTTCAAGTCAATAGCTGACAGAAGGGTAACGTTTGATGGCACCACCCAGCAAGGCCCGCAGGCGCACTGGGCAGGCAGGTTCTTCATGACAGAAAACGAGACACAGGCCGCCGGAATACTCAGGATGCTAGACTGCAGCAGCAGCAACGGATTTGACGCGCTGAACAGCATAAGCCACGACTTCGCAGGCTCAATCAAAATGCTTCATAGGATGATAGCAACACCATCAAGAGCAGAAGCTGAAAGAATACTAACACAGGATTACAGCCTCAATAATGAACAGGCAACAAACGTGACAAACTACACGCACTGCGATAACCCGCCAGAAGGCTACGTGATAGCCTCCGAGGACATGATAGGAAAATCCGGCGTGTGGGGCCACTTCGGAAGCTGGGACTTTGAAAAAGGCATAATCTGGCAAACCCTCAGGAACAAGAACCAGAAAGAAGCTACTGACGCAATGATGAAACAATTCAACTATACAGAAGAAAAAGCCAGGGCAGTTTACAACAGCATGAAGACAATAAAAGATGACAATGCAGCAAACAGCTGGATAGCGCCGTGGCCAAGCTTTAGCGGAGACCTCAGCGGGTGCCAAGTGCTCGTGAGAGTTGACAACAGCACAAACAGCACAGAAAATTCCGGACAGGAAAAAACAGAAAAGATTGCCAGATGCGGCGGCGGCCTCATAGTGAACCTCACAACAAACGACGCTTACTTCCAAGTGCAGGAAGGAAAAGTGTTGCATCCAGTATCCCTAGTTTACCTTACAAACGAAACAGGAACAGAGGAGATAGTCACAAGGACCTATACCAACGACACCGTGCCGCAGGGATTCTCAGTCATAATAGTTCCACGGGGAAACGACTATTACAGCGTTGTCTCAAGCCCAGAACAGGCAGCAGGCATGTTCACAAAGATGTATTTCTTCGAAGGAAGAACCCTAAAGCACTTCAAGCTGCTCGCCCACAACAGGGGAATCACAGGCACAAACGTCTACGTTTACAAGGCACAGTGGGACACTCTAAAATAAACTTGGACGGCAAAATGGCACCGAAAACAGACTTCTACGTGATAGTGCCGGCACACAATGAGGAAAAGAACATAGGGCAGGTCATAGAGAAAGCCAAAAAATACGCTGCCTCAGGGAATATCGTGGTAGTTGACGATGGCTCCAGAGACGGAACAGCCGAAGTGGCAAGAAAGCAGGGAATCACTGTGCTAAGGCACGTAATCAACCTTGGCAAGGGCGCTGCGCTAAGGACAGGCAGCCAGTACAGCTGCAGCAAGGGAGCAGAAGCGCTCGTGTTCATGGACAGCGACGGCCAGCACGACCCGCAGGACCTGCCGCGGCTGCTCGACGCGCTCAAAGACAGCGACATCGTGTTCACTTTCAGGGAAAAAAAGAGCGAAAACATGCCGCTGGTGAAAAAAATAGGCAACACATTCATAGACGCGGTAATGAAGCTGCTCTTCCACATAAACGTCAGGGACACCCAGTGCGGCTACAAGGCCATGACAAGGCAGGCCTATGAGAAGATGCAGCTAATGTCAAACGACTACAGCATAGAATCCGAGATAGCAGCAAAGGCAGGAAAATACAAGCTCAAATTCACTCAGCTGCCGATCAAGACAGTATACGCGGACAGGTACAAGGGCACAACCGTCTTTGACGGCGTAAAAATCGTGATGAAAATGCTGTGGTGGAAGGCTGCGAGATAGAAAGACATTTAAATAGTATACCTCAGTCATACTAATTTATGGCAAGCCCAAGCAAAGAAGAAAACGTATTGAAACTGATTCTTGAAAACAGCCCTTTGAAAGAGTGGCACTTTGAAGAAACAGTAAGGGAAGCCAATGTTACTAAAGTTGTAGCCAATAAATGGCTCAAGAAATATGTAAAAGAAGGCCTAGTGAAGAAGATAAAGGAAAAAGGAAAATTCCCTTATTTTACTGTTGGAAACAAGAATCAGGTCTATTACTCACGGAAAAGGCTTTATGCGCTGGAACAACTCTACAAAAGCGGACTCATCTCAAGGCTGCTATCCCTTAAAGGGGCAAAGGCAGTCATTATTTTTGGCAGCATAATCAGGGGCGACTGGTACAAAGATTCAGACATAGACATCTTCATATACGGAAATGCTAACGAGTTTGATAAAAACTATTATGAATCCAAACTGGGCAGAAATATAGAGCTGCACACATTCGAAGATAAAAGGGAGATAAAAGAAGTGAAAACAGGGCTAATCAAGAACGTAATTAACGGCTACATCATAAAAGGCCAAATACAAGACATTGCTGAGGTCGCATAAATGAAAATAGCTATTGATGATTTGGGCGAAACTTACCAATTGTGCATAAGCGCAGGCAAGCTCAAAGAAAAAGCTGCGGATATCGAACTCATCAAATCGCTGAAGAATGTCGCTGAGAAAGGCCTCGAATTCATCAATAGCAAATCCAAAGATATTCCAAAAGACAGCACAGACTGGACATTTGTTTTTCGGGATTATTACGAATCACTTCGAGGCTTGATTGAAGCTTACTTACTGTTTGACGGAATAATACGATGACTGGAAGAAATTGAAACTTAGATTTGAGCTGCACATTAATGCCTTGAAAAAAGAGATTGAAGAAAAATTGAATCAACAGAAAAACATATAAACCAGAAGTGGAAGTCGCTACGGCATGGTACTCGGCATACAGGTTTTCGGGATTGTGTTTGGGGCCTTCATGCTTTACATGAGCTTCCTCCAGTGGAAAAAAAGGCAGTTCACGCTCACAGAGTTCCTGTTCTGGAGCTCATTCGCAGTAGTGTTCAGCGCCCTTTCGCTCTTCCCAAATGTGCTCGACCCTATCGTTGCATCGCTGAAGCTGGGAAGAACACTTGACCTGTTCATCATACTCGGATTCATGTTCCTCATTGCAGCGACGTTCTACTCATACAGGATTGTAAGGAGCACACAAAAGCAGCTCGAGGACCTGGTGAGGCAGATTGCCGTTGAGAGAGTGCAGGAACCACTACAAAAAAAGAGAAAATGAAAGTAGGAATAAAACTGTGGAGCACTAATCCTGTTGAATACATCGAGTCAGCAGGGTTTGCTGATTTTGTCGAGGTTATGCCTGTAGACGCGGAGAGCCTGGAAAAATTCACAGGCAGGCCGTACAGCTACACAGTCCATGTCCCGCACGAGAGCTTTGGATTCAACCCTGCGCTTGACCCGAAAAAAAGCCGCGAGCTCCTAGAGCAGGGCATAGCGGCGGCAAAAAAGCTGAAGGGCAGCAGGCTCATCATGCACGCCAGCCACTTCTTCGAAAAGCCTGACGAGCAGGAAGTCCAGAAAGCGATTACAATCACTGCAAAGCTCGGCAAAGAGGCTGGCTTCGCTGGGCTGCTCATAGAAAACAGCACCGTGTACGAGGTTGTCAAGGACCGCACTAGGCACTATATCGGCTACAGCTACGAGCACATGAAGGCGCTGCTAGAACTAAGCGGCGCAGGCTTTTGCATGGACCTCGAGCATGTCGCAATCGCGGCAAGCCAGCTCGGCATAACCTTCCAGAAGCACGCGAACGAGCTACTCAGACTCAAGCCAGACTATTTCCACCTCAGCGGGGCAACCCTCTCAGACTTTACACCCAAAGGCCACCACCTCAGCCTGTTTGAGGGCGATGTGGACAAGGACTTTGCAAAAAGCGTCATCAAAAAGGCAAACAAGCCCGTGTGCCTAGAAACGCCGATCGACATCAGTCAAAGGAAAAGAGAAGTTGAATTCTTGAAAAAATAACAGCCGGCAAAGTTTAGACAAAAACATTTATATACGCGTATATCTATGTAGATACAGAATGGGTGACATTTACTTTGACGGCAAACCAATCGTCATCAAAGTTCACGCTGTTAAGAGAGCAAGGCAAAGGGAAATCGCCTTTCCAGACCAGGTTTACAATGCCATCCAGACAGGAAAAGTGAAGAGATTCGGAAAAAACGGGATTAAGTTCGTTAAAAGAAGCAAAGACGGGTCGATAGTATGCGTAGGTGAAGATTTAGGTTATTGCATAATAATAAAAACTGTTGAGAGAGGTAACTGAAATGAGATGCCCAGTATGCCAGAAAGGAACTATGGAAAAGAAAAAAGACGTTATTGAGCAGGACAAGGTAGAGTTTGAAGCTTTTAAGTGCTCAGAATGCGGAGAAGAGATCATGACAATGAAGCAGCTAAAAGTCTTGGCTGGCAAATACAGGAGATTGAGAGATGCTAAAGAGATAACCTTTGCCAAATGGGGCAACAGCATTGCAGTCAGGATTCCCAGCGACATCGCAGAAGAATACAATATTTCCGCCGGAA
>JAHFTU010000065.1 GCA_023269295.1 Candidatus Woesearchaeota archaeon
CTGCTTAACAATCCAAATTCTCTTCTCATAAGTCAACTTATACATGTAGCCTCACCAAAGGTGAGGCAACACGGTCGGAAGCAAAAGCGTGACTACCGGAAGTAAAAACGTGATAGCACACGCTCCATCCTGGACCGAAACCCTTTTAAATAACCCCTTATGAACTCAGCGCATAATGGAACTTTCTATAGTTGAGGAAACGCCTAAAAGGCTTGTCTTTGAGCTCAAGGGAGCAGGGCATACAATATGCAACATACTGAAGTCCAAGCTCTGGGAAGGAAAGCATGTCAGGGTTGCGACTTACAACATAGCGCACCCGCTGGTCGGCATCCCGAAAATGATAGTGGAGACAGACGGCGAAATCAAGCCCAAGAAGGCGGTAACCGACGCTGCAGAGTCATTGAGGAAGGAAGTCGCAGAGTTCAAGCAGGAACTCAAGAAGTTCAGGTGGTAATTTCTTCTCATAACTGTTCAGCAAAAAGTTTATAAACGAGCTAATTTTATGCGACCGCTATGAAAAAGAGCGCTGTCACAATTTTTGTTTTGTTCTTCATAATAGCGGCAATGTTAATTAGTGGCTGTTCCAGCTACGGCGGCCAGCAAACTGCCTCTCCATCAGGACAGCAGGCACAGCCACCCTCACCGTCAGCAGCACCTTCTGCTCCTTCAGCAGCAAAAACAATCGAAATAACTGCCAGCGGTTTCAGCCCGAGCACATTAACAATTAAAGCAGGGGACACTGTAGCGTTTGTAAACAAGGACACAACACAGCACTGGCCAGCATCGGCCATGCACCCGATCCATACGGTCTATCCAGAAACTGGCGGCTGTATAGGAAGCAAGTTTGACGCTTGTAAAGGTCTCGCAGCTGGAGAAACTTTTGAGTTCACGTTTACCCATGTGGGAAGCTGGAAATACCACGACCACCTTAACCCGAGCTTATGGGGAACAATTGTGGTACAGTAAACGCGTTTAGAACTATTATCAACTTCTTGCACTAATTATTTTTTGCGGCAGCTACGGCTACTGCTCCCTTCTGTGCAGCATAATTCCTATACGTTGAGTATGCCAGGTTTGCTGCTAGGAGTCCCACTAAGAACGCGTATTTTGTATGTTTGGATTCAAGCAGAAAGACTAGCACTGCTGCTGCTATGCCGAAAATGATCTGCTCCTTTGGCGCGTTGGGCGAGGTCTTGGGCTCTGACAGCATGATGAAAGCAAAGTAAAATGGCAGGCTGGTGAAAAAGTTGAGCAAGCCAACTGCGGTGATAGGATTCTTAAAGAATTGGGTGGCTGCATAGAACGCAGCTATCACGGCAAGGAACGGGAGCGAGATCTTAAGCTTTTCTGCCTTATAGTTTGCGATTATAAGGAGCAAGGTTACCGGCACGGCAAAACCTGCAAAGTTGAAGCCCGAAGCAGCCCACCACATGTCGCCAAGCCTGAAAAGCGAAAGGGAAACGAGAAGCCCAAGCGTGGCCGGATTGAAAATGTGGCGCCCCTTTATTCTCAGCACATATTTTGAGGCAATTGCAACAGCCGCCGCAGCCAATATGGCAGCCACAGGAGCATTTAACGGCGCAATTGAGCCTATTATTATGCCGCTGATAACAGCTGATGCAGAGAGCTTGATTTCCCTTTTGAGAAAAAGCTTCTTGACAGCAGCATCAAGCAGCGCGCACGCAGCTATTGCTGCCAAAAGATTTGCCGGAAAAGTGTGGATGGCATAGCTTGATACGGCTGCGCAGAGCAGCAGGAGAAGGACAGCCCAAAAATACATTGACTTAAAGTATTCTGAAAGGCTTTTCATGCAACGGCTAATGCTACAATGGTGTTTATTAAGTTTTCCCACAAAACATATTTAAACCAATCACCCAAATATTGCTGCATGGTAACAAAGGCCCAAGGCAAGCTGCTCATCAAGATTGCGCGTGCCGCAATTGAGAGAGCGTTCAGGCACAAAAGCTTTCCTGCGCCAGCACATCTCCGGAAGCAGCATGCTTTTTCGCAGAAACCCGGCGTGTTTGTAACCCTCCTCAAAAAAAGCGAGTTCAGGGGCAGCGTTGGCTACCCGCAAGGCACATATTCACTCATTGACGGCGTAGTCAGGGCAGCCAGGGATGCGGCTTTCAATGATCCAAGATTCAAGGCACTGAAAAAAAGCGAATTGCAACGGCTGCGGGTAAGGGTTGATGTTCTTTCGAGATTTAAGAAAACCAGCATCAAGGGCATACGAGCAGGCAAAGATGGCACTTACGTAGAATTCGGCTTGTTCAAGGCGCTGCAGCTGCCTGAAGACGCAAAAAAGTTCAAGTGGACAGCAAGGGAGATGGTTGAGAACGCTCTCCGCAAGGCAGGGCTGGCAGCAGAGATGTGGAAAGACAGGAACGTGAAGATTTACAGGTTTAGCACAACTGCGTTTGAGGAAAAAGCAGACTAGTCCGGTGAAGTTGCTGACAAGTAACTAAACTTGACAGCTTCACTAAGGAAACGCCCTGAGAGTATAATAAGCTCAAACCATATTGTTCTTTCAAGGGCCGGCTTTAACCCCTCATCTAATGGCGTGACGGTTGAGTAAACATTCCCGCTCGCATCTTTTCTATGCTTCTCGCGAACCAAAGCGCCTGGCACGACAACGTTAAATAGCTCGCCTGTTGGCAAGGTATTCCAGAAATAGATGACCCTTTTGCCATCAATAGCCACAACAGCTTCTCCAGCTGCACGCACGCCAGCTTCATCTGGAAAATGTATCCCACGAGAATCATAATGCAAGTACTCCAGCTCCACTGACCGCTCCAAACCTTGCTTTTCCATGGCAGCAGCGAATGCAAACGTGTTTAAAAACTTTTTTCACTGTACCGCTTTTTTACTTCACCTTATACCTATTAAGTAGCAGCGAGTTGCCCACAACAGTTATGGAGCTTGAGGCCATTGCAATCGCTGCAAATATTGGGTTGAGAAGAATGCCTGTGAAGGGGTAAAGAATCCCCGCAGCTACTGGGATTAGCGCAACATTGTAGAAGAATGCCCAGAAAAGGTTCTGCTTCATCTTGGCAACTGTTTTCCTGCTGAGCTCTATCGCAGCAGCCACGTCCATCAGGTCATCGCGCATAAGAACAATTCCTCCTGTCTCCTTTGCGACGTCGGTGCCAGCCCCAATCGCAATGCCAACATCAGCCTGCGCCAAAGCGGGGGAGTCGTTAATGCCGTCGCCAACCATTGCAACAACCTTGCCTTCACCCTGAAGCTCCTTAATCCTTGCAGCTTTTTCCCCCGGCAGCACATTGGCCAGAACCCTTTTTATGCCGAGTTGCTGCGCAATCGCCGCTGCTGTCCTATCATTATCGCCAGTAATCATTATGATTTCTTTTCCCATCTGCTGCAATCTTCCAACTGCAGGCTTGGAATTTTCTTTCAGGGTGTCGGCAACAGCGACAATTCCAATTAGCTGCTTTTTGAAAGCTACAATAATAGCTGTTTTGCCATCCTTTTCCAGCTTGGTGATTTTTTCCTCCGCAGCAGCCGCTACCGGAATTTTATTATCGCTCATGTAAGCACGATTGCCAACAAGAATCCTGCTGCCTTGGTAGTCTGCTTTTATGCCCTTGCCAGCAACGGTCTGGTGAAGCCTTCCGGTGGGAAGCTTAATGACCAATTCCGCTGCCTTGCCAACTATTGCTTCCCCGATAGGGTGCTCAGAGCCCTTCTCTGCAATTGCTGCCAATTGCAAAATTTTCCCTTTATCGTAGCTGCTAGCTATCGGCACCACATCAGTCACTGACGGCTTGCCCTTTGTCAGCGTTCCTGTCTTGTCAAAAACTATGACCTGAATCTTCCTTGCTTTTTCCAGAACCTCGCCTGTCTTGATAAGGATGCCGTTTTGCGCGCCCTTGCTGGCACCAATCATTATGGCTGCAGGCGTTGCAATGCCCAGCGCGCACGGGCACGCAATAATCAGGACAGCGATGAGTATTGAAAGCGCTACAGGGAATGGCAAGTGGTAGATAAAATACCAAAACAAAGCAGCAGCAACTGCAATGAAAATAACTGCTGGAACAAAATAAGCAGAAACAACGTCGGCAAGGCGCTGCATTGGCGCCCTTGCGGCAATTGCCTCCTGCACCATCTTAACAATGTGTGAGAGGGCAGTGTCAGAGCCTACCTTTGTTGCCTTCAACTTCAAAAGGCCGCTTTTGTTGATTGTGCCGCCAATGACTGAGCTGCCTTGCTTTTTGCCGGCAGGCATGGACTCTCCAGTAATCATTGACTCGTCAACTGCAGATTCCCCCGAAACCACAATGCCGTCTACAGGAATGCCCTCACCAGGCTTAACAACAACTATGTCGTTTATGGTCACTTTTTCAACTGGGATGCTGGACTCCCTGCCGTTTCGGATTACAGTTGCCATTTTCGGCTGAAGGTCAAGCAGCTTCCTGATTGCGGCAGAGGCCTTTCCTTTCATGTTGTGCTCCATGTACTTGCCCAGCAGGATAAAGCCGATAATCAGCCCTGACTCCGTGAAATACACGTGCTCGCTGGGAAATATCGGCTGCCAAAGAATGCCCTGGAACGCAACCACAGTGCTGTAAAGCCACGCTGCGGTTGTGCCAAGCGCAATCAGGCTGTCCATGTTTGCCTGCCTCGCCTTTATCGCGTCAACAGCTCCCCTGTAAAAGCGCCAGCCCGCAATGAACTGGACAGGGGTTGCCAGCACAAAGAGCCAGATGTTGTGCGGCAACAGCCACGATATTTTATAAAAATATTCGAAAAATGCAGTTGGAATGCCAAGGGCGAAAGAGAAAAGCGTCAGCAGCTTCAGCTTATTGAGCTCCTTCGCCGGCTGCAGAAAAGTTTCAAGGCACTTGCCGCTGCAAAAATAGTACTTTGCACCATCCTGCTCGGCAAAGAACTTTGACTTCGCCTCATCAACGTACATGCCGCAAATTACGTCTTTTGCCATTTTACGCTGCTCACTCAAAAATCCTGATTATGCCAAATATCAGGATAATGCCTCCAAGCATGCAGAAAAACTGGATTATGGACTTCCATACGCCGGTTTCCTTGTGCAGCTCAGGTATCAGGTCGGCGCTTGCAATGTAAATGAAGCCGCCTGCTGCAAATCCGAGAAGATAAGGCTTTGAAACAGTTATGGCGTTCAGGAAGAAATATCCTGCAATAGCCCCAAGGAAAGCAGTTAAAGCTGATAAAAAGTTGTAAAACAGGGCCTTCCCCTTTGTCATGCCACCGTAAATCAGGAGCGCAAAATCGCCAAACTCCTGCGGTATCTCGTGCGCAATGATGGCAACTGTTGTTGCAACGCCAAGTGGAATGTTTGTCAGGAAGCTTGCGGCAATTATGGCGCCGTCAAAAAAGTTGTGGACGCCATCGCCAATGAGATTCAGGTAAGTGAACGCGTGCACTTCCTTGTGCGACTCCTTAGGCTCGCTCTTTGATTCACGGTGATGGTGGTGGTGCCAGTGGATAAACCTCTCAATAGAGTAAAACACCAAAATGCCCCCCAGGACATACGTGAAAACGCTTATGCCTCCCACGCCTAAAGCTTTGCCCGAATCAAGCGCCTCAGGGAGGACGTCAAGCAGCGCAGCAGCCAGGAGAGTGCCTGTTGCAAAAGCCACAAGTATGAACAGCAGGTTATTGAAAACAGATTGCTTCAGCGAAAGGGTGAGAATGCCCACGAACGATATAAGGCTCACAATAAGAACGCTGAACATGATGAGGATGAATTCGTGGGCCAAGGCTTAAACACCCCCTCTAAGCTCAATTGCGTTGGCAACCCTGTGCACTGCCAGGAGGTAAGCACCGGTGCGCATGTTCACACTGTGCTCTTCTGACTTGGCTACGACCTTGTTGAAAGCGCTTATCACGAGCTTTGAAAGGCGCTCATGAACCTCATCGTCAGTCCAGTAGTAGCCGTAGTTGTTCTGCACCCACTCAAAATAGCTGCCGATGACACCGCCGGAGTTAGCAAGAGTATCAGGCACTGCAACAATTTTTTTCTCGTAAAGAATCTTATCAGCGTCCGGGGTTGTCGGACCGTTGGCGAGCTCTACAACAACCTTTGCCTTTATGCTGTTGGCATTCTTTGCAGTTATCTGGTTTTCCAGCGCTGCAGGTATGAGCACGTCAACGCCCAGCTCAAGAAGCTCATCATTCGTTATGACATCGGCCTTGCTGCCGTTGACAACCGAGCCCCGGTAATAGCACTCGGCAATCTTGCCCTTCTCAATCTTGCACGTCATGGCAGCTGCAGGGTTAAGGCCGCTCTTGTTGTAGATTGCGCCCTGCGAGTCGCTCAGGGCAACTACCTTGTAGCCAGCGTCGTGCAGGAACTGCGCAGCATAATGGCCAACATTGCCAAAGCCTTGGATGGCAACCGTGGTTGACTTTGGCTTAAGCTTGAGCAGCTTTGCAACCTGCTGGACAGCAACTGCTCCGCCGTATCCTGTAGCCGATTCGCGAGCGCCAATGCCGCCAATCTCAACAGGCTTGCCAGTGAAAGCACCTGGCGCATGATGGCCAGTCAGCTTTTCATACTCATCAAGCATCCACGCCATGATTTGCGCGTTTGTGTAAACATCAGGAGCAGGGATGTCCTTGTCCGGGCCAATGTACTCAACAAACTGCTGCACATAACCCCTACTAAGCCGTTCAAGCTCGCGCTTGGAGAACTTTTTCGGGTCACAGATTACGCCGCCCTTTGCGCCGCCAAAAGGAAGGCCAACAAGCGAGGTTTTCCATGTCATCCACATGGCCAGGGCACGGACCTCATCTATGGAAACCTGCGGGCTGAAGCGTATCCCTCCCTTGAACGGGCCAAGCGCATCGTTGTGCTGCACCCTCAGGCTGTTGAAGTTCTGGGTGGAGCCGTCATCCATCCTCACAGGAATGTCATCAGAAAGCTCCCGCTTTGGCTGTGAAAGGATTGCAAGCGTTTTCTTGTCAAGGTTAAGGATGTCTGCAGCGATCTTAAGCTGTTTCTTTGCAGACTCAAAAGGATTGATTGCGGAAGTAGCCATCAAAGCTATAGCTGCTATGGTGTCTTTTAAATTTATTGTTTTACACTTATATAAATACAAGAAAATGAATAAAAAGAAAAAATAAAGAACTACGGCTCATTACTTCTTCTTTTTGCCGCTCTTTTTCTCCTTCATGTCATCGCTGCATCCGCACGTTCCGCACATACTGCTCACCTCCATATGCCAAGCCTAAAGTATTCGTTCCTAAAAGCAGCCATAACAGCTATTGCTTAAAAATTTTTCCTTGAGCTGCTAAGCTGCCTTTTAATGGCCCTTTGCAAAGTCAGTGATTGAGCCCAATTCAGCTTGGACATCACTGCCCG
>JAHFTU010000066.1:0-3892 GCA_023269295.1 Candidatus Woesearchaeota archaeon
AACGCCTTCTTTGCCGCACACTACGCAGCTGCCTTTCTTATCAGAAGAGTCATTTTATTTTGGCTCTTAACGAGTATAGCCTTTTCAAATATTCTTTATAAGCTTCCTTGTGCTTGCCGATTGTAAGCAGCCAAACTGCTTTGCCTTCTATCCAGTAAATCAGCCTTATGTTTTCTGTAATTGGCTCTCTGTAGCAGTTTTCTCCACCACTAAGATGCTTTTGCCTTTCAGGACTCTCTTTTATCTTATTCTTTTTCTTGTAGAAGATTTCAAGGTCTTTAGTACTTAGCCTGTCTAAGTCCTTAAAGAAGTCTGGATGTTCTTTTATTTCCCACTCAGTCAACTTTTACTCCCCTCTTTTTAAGATAATCGTCCAGTTCTTTCTCCGATTTTCCAATAGAGGGGTTGACCTTTATTTCAGCGAGCCTTTTTCTGGCCAATTCATCTTGATCGAAAAGATTTGCTACATCTTCTATTAAGTTTTCCACATCGGTCAAGACCTTGTTAAATTTCTCTTCAGATACAATAATTGTTGCCATAACAGGCAAATTACAGTCAAGATTTAAATAGTTAACTGCTAATTCAAGCCGACATGTTCAAGAAAAAAGCCGCAGACGAGTACCTCAAAGGCAAAATAACCCTTTCGGAAGCAGCCAATAGGGCTGAACTAACAATCTGGGAAATGGAGAAGTACTTAGTTGATAACGGGTACAAATCCAGCTACTCGATAGAGGATTTAGAGAAGGAACTGAAATCATTAAAGTAGAAAGTTGCCTTTTTGCTCTAGTAAGACTTTCCGAAATAAGTCACAACGCCTTCTTTGCCGCACACGACGCATTTTCCTTTCTTCTCTTCATCATCCAAGGTCATGCACCTTGAGTTGGCACCGTCGGCTTTTTCCTTTACCTCTGCCTCGCACTTTGCAGAGCCGCAGAAGTATGCTTTCGCGAGCTTTTTGTTTTTCACGGCAGCTGCAACTTCGGTTACGCTCTTGGCAGGGGCAATGCCGTTTTCGAGCTGCTGCCTTGATTTGTTGTAGAGCGATTGCTGGATTTCGCCAAGCATTTTTTTTGCCGCAGCCGCAACTCCATCAAGCTTAACTGTTTCTTTTGCTGCCGTGTCCCTTCGGAACAGGACGGCTTGTTTGCCCTGCAAGTCCCTTGGCCCGAGCTCTATTCTGAGCGGCACGCCCTTGAGCTCCCACTCGTTGAACTTCCAGCCTGCAGTGTAAGTTTCGCGGTCGTCAACTTCTACAGTGACGTTTTCTTTTTGCAGTTGCTGCTTTATCTTCTCTGCAACCGCAAGAACTTCCTTCTTGGAGTCCTCGAACAGGATAGGGACAATCACAACCTGCACAGGCGCAATGTTTGGAGGAAGGACCAATCCTTTGTCATCACCGTGCGCCATTATCAGCGCGCCGATTACTCTCGTGCTCATTCCCCAGCTTGTCTGCCAGGGCATCTGGTGCTTTCCATCCTTTCCCAGAAAGCTTATTCCGAATGCCTTTGCAAAGTTCTGCCCGAGCTGGTGGCTTGTTCCCATCTGCAGCGCTTTTCCATCAGGCATTAGCGCCTCTATCGTTGTTGTGTAAAGCGCTCCGGCAAACTTTTCCTGCTCGCTTTTCCTGCCTGACTGAACTGCAATTGCGAGAGACTGTTCAGCAATCTCATTGTATATGTTGAGGATTGCCATGACCATGTCATCGGCCTGTTTGGCTGTTTCGTGCACTGTGTGCCCTTCCTGCCACAGGAATTCCCTTGTCCTTATGAAAGGCTTGGGGTACTTGAACTCCCATCTCACGACATTGCACCACTGGTTTATCAGCATTGGGAGGTCTCTCCAGCTCCTTATCCATTTTGAGAACGACTCATACATTATTGTCTCGGATGTCGGCCTTATTGCCAGCCTTTCATCCAGCTTGGTGTCGCCTGCATGAGTTACCCATGCCACTTCAGGCGTGAACCCTTCAACGTGCTCTGCCTCTTTCTTGAACAGGCTTTCAGGTATGAATAGCGGGAAGTATGCGTTTTTGACTCCGAGCTGCTTGAACTTTGCATCAAGGAGCTGCTGGATTTTTTCCCAGATGGCGTAGCTGTAGGGCTTGAACACCATGCAGCCAGATACGGATGTGTAGTCTGCAAGGTCTGCCTTCTGGACCACCTGCGTATACCACTCAGAGAAGTCTTCAGGTTTCTTCACAGTGAGCCCGGTTGTCTTCTTGTCTGGGCTGTCGTCTTTGCCAGGAGCGGTTTTCGCGGCTGTTTTTTCTTTGCTTGTTGTCATGCTTGTCCAGTTTGAATCAGCCCTGAAGCTTATTTAAATGTTTCCCAAGTCGTGCAGGCACGACTGGGCCCAATCGGCCTCTGCCGATTTGGGTTGTGAAGCATTTCGTGCGGCAACAAAAAGGTTTATATTGAATCGTGCTAACTCAGTCTTTTTATAATGGTAAAGGCGTGGCTTGTTTCACTGTTTAAGCGCGGCATGAAGCAAAAGAAGTACGTTCTGCTTGGGTTTGCTGCCATTCTTGTCTTTATTTTGTTCACAGCTCAGGTGAAGGCATTCCTTATCCTAGCAATTCTTGGCACCGCTGCCACTTTCTCAACATTCTACAAGAGGGTGTTCCAGGCACCCCCGGCTTTTGAGCTCATAACCCTCACAGTAGTAGCAGTGGCGATTTTCTACGGCCACTGGGTGGGAGCCCTTTACGCCGCCATTATAAGCATAACTTCTGAGATTGCAGCACAGGCACTTGACCCCTTCAGCGTAACGTACATACCTCCACGGATAGCAACTGCCTTCGTTGCCCCTTGGCTTTACCACAATGGGGTGAGTGTTGCCATTATCGGCTTGCTGATGAGCATCCTCTACAATGCCCTTCAGCAGCCGGTGTATTACTACCTGACCGACGTGGAGAAGCGCATCAAATCGCTCTACTTCGGCTCGCTAAACATCCCGCTTAACTTCCTAATCTTCAAGTTCCTGGGAGTTCCGCTGTTCACAGTCCTGTCAAAGCTCGTATAACAAGAAAAACATCTCATGCCATGGCTCTCGAACACTTTTACAGGGGAAAAAATTCGATAAGGGCATTTGCCACTAGAGTCCTCTCTTCCCTTTTTCACAGGAAGCAACTCTTGCTTGGAACAATTGCTGCACTTGTGCTTCTCATGCTTTTCAGGAATTATATCAAGGACGCCGTTGTACTTATTGTACTTGGCCTTATCGCCATTTTTTCAACAATATACAAGCGCTTCATGAGAGTGCCTCCTGCTGTTGAGCTTGTAACCTTCAGCACAGTCATGGTGGGCATTTCCCACGGCCCTGTCACAGGAGCAATCTTCGGCGCAGTCATAACGCTCGCTGCCGAGATATTCAACTCAGGCGTTGACGCTTTCATTATCGGCTACATACCGGCACGGGCAATTGTGGGCGCTGTTTCCTCATTTTTCCCTGGAGCCAATATAGTCCTGCTTGGCTTGTGGATGAGCATCCTTTACAACCTCATAGCGCAGCCCCTGTATGCGCTCCAGAGCGATGCTGAGCTCAGGGTGAAGCTGCTAGCTTTTATAATCATAAACATCGGTTCCAATTTCGTGATTTTCACACTTCTGGGAGCCATCGTGAAAGGGCTTGTAATGTGATTCATTTTTTCGCTCGGAATAGCTTTAAATACTACTCGGCGTTTTTCTGTCACAGGGCCTGTAGCACAATCCGGACAGTGCGATCGGCTTCGGGTGACCTTCTTAGGAAGAAGGTCAATCAAGAAACGTCTACTCGGCGTAGTCGTTTTTTCGATCGACCATTTTGCTTGCAAAAGGGTCGGAAGGAACCGATTGATCTGGGTTCAAATCCCGGCGGGCTCATCACGCCCTTCTTAGGAAGAAGGTCGGTCAAG
>JAHFTU010000066.1:3992-7319 GCA_023269295.1 Candidatus Woesearchaeota archaeon
AGAAACGGAAGGAATAGAAATATGGACCCTGGCAAGAAAAAAGACATAATTTCCTGGTCCCACTCCAAGGTGCATGGGCTTGAAAGTTTCAATTCATTTGCACGGTTTTTGGTTGAGAAAAAGTTCATTGTTCTGTTAACTTTTGCAGCCCTTGTGCTTCTTTTCTTCTTTTGGGCGTATGTAAAGCTCCTGGCAGCCATGTCTTTCTTCATTGTGCTTGCCGCGGTTTCCATGCTTTACAACAGGTGGATAAAAATCTCTGTCGGCGTTGAACTGATTATGCTTGGGCTGGTAATCACATCGATTGCCTTCGGCCGGCTTCCTGGCCTGATTGTTGGCATTATAGGGCTTTTCATGGCAGAGATAATATCCGAAAGGTTCACCTATTCAACATTTGTCTCATTCATAGGGATAGCAGTAGTTGCAGTGATAGCTCCGAATGTATTCCAGTGGACAAGCCACAGCATAACAGCTGCAGGCATAATCCTGACAATAATCTACGATGCAATCATCATCCCGGGCTATCTCATTCTTGGCAGCAACATTGGGAGAAGCGCTTTTTTCGTGGTTACCCACATAATCTTCAACATCTGGGTTTTTTCATTCATTGCACCGCTGCTGTTCAAGGTGGTTAGGATTTTTTGAACTGAAAAAGAAAGATTTTTAACCGCTGCAAAAAAAACAGCCGCTATGGGCTACAAGCAGGTTAT
Organism: Candidatus Woesearchaeota archaeon; assembly: GCA_023269295.1. GTDB lineage: Archaea > Nanobdellota > Nanobdellia > Woesearchaeales > UBA10216 > UBA10216. The sequence goes on from JAHFTU010000066.1 coordinate 4,703, forward strand.
CTTAGTCAGGACAGATTTGCAGCTGCCGAAGGGTAAGCTTTCAGTTCAGGTTGCACACGCTTCGCTTGAGGCAGCACTGAAGTCGCCAAGAGACGTTGTTGATGAGTGGCGCTCCGAGGGTGGCAAGAAGATTGTGCTGAAAGTCGCTGGCCTGAATGAGCTTAAGAAGTACGAGGCGCTTGCGAGGAAAGAGAAGCTTACCACAGCGCTCATCACGGATGCCGGCCATACTACAATACCTGCAGGCACAGTTACGTGCCTTGGCATCGGCCCTGATAGCGAAGAAAAGATAGACAGGGTTACGGGCCAGCTAAAGATGTTGTAGCTTAATAGTGAAACCTTACTCTGCTGCCTTTGCTGGCATCTTTTACGTTTTCTGATTGACCTCTCCACGTCGTCTTTAGACGACGGGACCAATCGTGCTAGCACGATTTGGTTTGTTAAAGAGGGCAGCTTCCTGCTCTTTCAGCTCTGCCTGCATGCCGTCAACCTTCTTCTGGAGGGTTTCACACTCTGTTTTTATCTGCGAGTACTTAAGTTCCATGCTCGAATTCAGCTGGTTGTGGCTCTTGTCCCACTCAAGGGTCATCAGCCTTTTCTTCAGGTCCCTGAGCACCTCCTTCATGTCACTCAAAGGCATGTTTTCATTTTGTATTTCCTGCATTTGCATCACCATTTTCGTACAACTCTTAACGCTTCTTATTTTACAACCTGACTTATAACTTATAACGAAAAGCTGCCGAGGCAGAACTTAAAAAACTAGATACAAATCAGGCAATTCGCATGGTTTAAATACTTTGCGTTCTCAAAGTGAATTCATGCCTCGCCGTAGTCGTTGAGGTTTATCTGCCCTTTCCTTTTTCCTTCCTTGACTATCTCAACTTTTTCGCCAACCTGGCCTTTTATGTCAGCAGCAAGCTTGCCGCTGCCGAGGATTTGCGTCAGCGTGCTTAAATCAGCAGCTTTTACGTCAGCAAGGTTTTTTATCCTGTTGCCGAATAGCTTTCTCGCCCTTACCCTTCCTATTCCTTTCAGCTGGATGAGCGGCAGCAGTTCTTCCTTGATGCCGTGCTGCACCCTGAATCTCAGCTTTGCAATATGCCTGAGAAGCTGCTGCAGCTGCATAAGTTTTGCAATCTCCGATGCCGAGTAGAGGAGCCAGTCGGCGTTGCCAAGCTTGGCATGCACCTCTCCCGGCCTTATGCCGTACTTTTCAAGCAGGTATTCCTCGTCCTTCTCTTCAATCCATTCGTCAAAAAACTTCGCGGTCTTGACGGAAGCCAGAAACTCATCATAGCCCTCCTCAAACATTGACGGCTCTTCCACCAGCAGCATTCCTCCCTGCTCGGCAAGGACTGCCTGGAAGTCCTCAAGCTCCCGCACCTTCACCCTGAGCAAAGGCCTCATCTCAAGCGTGGATGATATCATCTGGAGAAGCTGGAATGGCGCTGGCTCGGCAATCTTTTTGGCAGCTGCCTTTCTTAGGTCGAGAATTATTTCATGCGCTGTGAGCGGGTCAAGGTAGAGCTGTGCAACCCTTGTGCCAATCAGCGTTGGCTTTACCGCTTCGTTTTTCATGTCTGCTGCTGATGCAAAATCAGATTTGCTGCTGTCGCTATTGGTGTCGCTACTGCTGATAAACTCCCACTCCTCAAGCAGGAAAAGCATCTTGTCAAGTATTTTTTCAAGCTGCTTGAAGTCCTTGTACTGGTATGACCAGAACGTTTTAGAAAAAAAGCTCAGGACTTCAGGCCGGTTCCCGACTATGCCGGTTGAGATGAGCGATAGCAGGTAAGTTCGGAGCACGGGCTCAACCGCAAGCTTGGAAAAAATGTCCTCGGGCTCGCCGTGGATGTAGCGCTCAGTTGCCTCGCTCTCCTCAGATTCTGTTCCAGCGACAATGATTGCCTGGCCTTCAGTGTCAAACCTTGGCCGCCCGGCGCGGCCGCACATCTGGAGGTATTCAAGCACTGGTATCCAGTTTGAGCCGCCGTAGCCATAGCCGCTTCGCTCAGAAAACCTTTTGAGGTCCCTGATTACAGCCCTGAAAGCAGGCAAGTCAACGCCTGCAGCCAGTGTGGGGGTGCAGCAGATTATCTTAATGGCCCCGTTGCGGAAATTGTCTTCAATCAGCTGCCGCTGTTTTCCTGTCAGGCCGCTGTGGTGGAATGCCGCTCCTCCCCTGATGCATCTTGACAGCCTTTCGCACTGCTTTGTTGGCCGCGGCAGGGCATGAAGCGCCTCATCCGCGAGTGTGCTGAGCTTGGCGTCACTCAATTTGAGGTGGTGCGCTATTTCCTCTGCGGACTTCTCTGCCGACTGCCTCGTGCTCACGAAAACAAGCGCCTGCTTGCCGATTTTGACCGTGTCAATGGCAAGGTTAACAACAGGATTTGACGTTTTTTCGCTAATTTCGAGTTTGCTTTTGACAGCAGAAGCTTCCATACAACAGCACAAATTGCGCGTTAGTTTTTAATCTTTGCTGCAAAACAAAGGTCTGTTATCCCGAAACTGCTTCCGGTCACGAAACTACTTCCGCTTTAGTTCGCCCCAGACTTCTTTGGGAGTCTTGAAGTTCAGGCTCATATGAGGCCGTGCCTCATTGTAGTGCCTGATG
>JAHFTU010000067.1 GCA_023269295.1 Candidatus Woesearchaeota archaeon
ATGCTGACCTTCCCTTGAGTTTCTTTGCCGCTTCTGCAACCGCAGCGTCAAAGCCCATATGCGAATTCAAGGCAAATTCCTCAATCAGGTGGGGGATTACCTCTGTATCCGTCTGCGACCTGAATGTGTGGCCATTGAGCTCGCTTCTCAGCTGCTGGTGATTGTCAACTATGCCGTTGTGCACAACCGCTATGGTGCCTGTGCAGTCAAAGTGCGGATGCGCGTTTTGCTCAGTCACTCCCCCATGTGTGGCCCAACGGGTATGCCCGAGGGCAATGTGGCTGTTTTCGCTTATGACCTTCTTGATCTCATCGCCGTTAACCTGGCCTATCTTGCCGACCCTTTTAATGATAGAAAAGGGCGTTTCAGAGCTGCTGCCAGTGTCGTCTGTCAGCGCGACAATGCCCCACGAGTCATAGCCCCTGTACTCAAGCTTCTTGAGGCACTCGAGAACAACGTGAGCAGCGTCTTTCTTTCCAATGTAAGCGCTTATTCCACACATTTCAAATCACACTTCTCACACTAAACGCACAAAAGGCAGGTAATATAAAAAGTTAAGGCGGCACGGGGCTTCGTTGAGGTGTTGAGGCTGTAGAAGCATAATACTCCTTGCCGCCTTGGAAGTTAGTCAGGCAGCCATATATAAAAGCATTCCTAAAAGGTTAATAGAACCATTATAAATATATTCATAACATTACGTCTATGTGTGCGCTTCGAAAGGCAAAAAACTATTTAAAAAACAGGCATCAGAGTAAATCCGTGATAAAGAAAGAAGCGCGCATCCTGGGCATTGACGACAGCCCGTTTGACAAGTTCAGGGACAAGAAAACACTCATCATAGGCACTTTCTTCCGCGGAGGAAGCTCGCTTGACGGCGTGATGACAACGGCAGCAGCAGTTGACGGCACAGACTCAACAGCAAAAATCGCCAGAATGGTGAAAAAGAGCAAGTTCTATCCGCAGCTGCAGGCGATAATGCTCAATGGCATTGCTGTTGGCGGCTTCAATGTGATAGATATCCGGAAGCTGGCCGCTGCAACGAAGATTCCGGTAGTCGTTGTCATGAGAAGCTACCCGGAAGTCGGGAGGATAAAGTTAACGCTTGCAAAAATAGGCATGGGAAGCAAGGTTAAGCTGATAGAGCAAGCAGGCGAAATACGCAAGGTAAACAACATCTACATACAAATAAGTGGCTGTACATTGGAAAGGGCCAGGGAGCTTCTGAAAATAAGCTGCACCAGAAGCAACATACCCGAGCCGATACGGGCAGCCCACCTCATAGCTGCAGGAATCAGGCTGGGCGAAAGCAAGGGCAAGGCGTGAAATTCCCTCACCGAAAAGCATAACATTTATATAACACATATTACAATAAGGTAATACATGTTACAAAAAAGTAGTATAGCCAGGACGGCAGAGGTTTTCTTCGTTAACCCTACAAAGAGTCATTACCTTACGGACATAAGCAGAAATATTGGCATAGCCCATACTTCAGTCAAAAAGAACCTGCTTGCACTGGTAAAACTTGGATTAGTAGGGGAAAAAGTTGAGCGCAGAGGCGGCAGGAAGTTTCCTATTTACGTTGCAAAAAGGGATGAAAAGGCTTTCAGGCTGCAGAAGAAAGTATATAACTTTGCTTCCATCCTTGAATCCGGGATGGTAGAATATTTAGAGGAAAAACTGACTCCAAAGGCGATTATTTTGTTTGGAAGCTATAGGAGAGGTGAGGATGTTGAAAACAGTGATATTGACATTTTCGTTGAATGTGCAGATGAGCCTGTAAATCTTGTACAGTTTGAAAAAAAGCTCGGCAGGAAGATAGAATTGCATTTCAAGGAGGATTTCACTGCTTACTCAAAAGAGCTTAAAAATAATATAATTAATGGGATTGTTCTGTCAGGATTCTTGGAGGGGTACAGATGATTATAATGATTCAACCGGATAAGCAGAAATCACATGCCCTGAAAATAATGGCAGAAGTAACGCTGGAAAGGACAAATGAAACAGATGTCAGTAAGTATCCGAGCAACATTCTTGTGGATTATTATGATATTATCCATAAATTATTGGAAGCGATAACAATAAGAGAAGGCATTAAAATAAAAGGGGAGGGCGCTCATGAGGAGCTTATTAATTGTGTTGCCAAGAATCATGGCCTTGATGAGCAAACAAGGCAGCTGATGCAGCAAATGCGTGACTACAGAAACCGTATTTCCTACGAAGGGCTCATGATAAGCAAAAATTACGTTCTGCTAAATGAGAAAAAGATAAAGGAACTCATTGAATGGTCGTTTGACAAGCTTTCAAAGCTTGGGCAGAGCAAAGCGAAGGCGTGAATAATTTCTGTTGTTAACATTTTTCTTTCACTTTTTTGGCTTTTTTCCGGTAAATTTGCGGCTGTTGCCAAAAAGCCTCCGCTAACTTTGAAAATCCGACGACAAAACAGCCGCAAGGCATTTTAAGCCTTAAAGCGAAGGCTGTTGCGGTGATGTTGGTGATGTTAAAGCATTCGGCGTTAAGGTTTTATTTCCGGTTCATTGCAGTTGCAGCCGTACTTGCTGTTGTGCTCGGAGTAAACGCGGCAGTGGCTGCAGCCGCAATCGACAACAGCAACGTGATAATCTCCCAGGTCCTTTACGATCCCGCAGGCACAGAGTCTGGTGGGGAGGCCGTTGAGCTCTATAACCCGACAGCTTCTTCTGTAAATATTAGTGGTTGGGTTTTGGCCACGGAAACCTCCCCAACAGACGCCACAATCCCGCAGGGGGCGGCAATCTGCAGCGGCTGCTATTACATTGTAGCTGATGCCAATTGGTCAAATGCAAGGGACAACGCATCATGGCCCAATGCGGACTATGAGGAAGCAATCACCTTGGCCAATTCAGATGCCGGAGTTGCCATTAAGGATTCTAGCAGCAGCATTGTGGACGCTGTGGGCTGGGGCAGCCCTGCTGGCATAGGCAATGGCTTGTTTGAGGGCACTCCCCACAGCGGAAGCAGCAGCGGCAATTCATTGCAAAGGAAGATAGCAAATGGCAGCTATGCAGATACAAATAACAACTCCAATGACTTCTATAACGCAACCCCGAATTTCCACAACAGCAATTTCTCCTCCAATGCAGTTGCAATTAGCAGCGCTGAAATAAAAATCATGATTGTTGTCACTGGCTCAGCGCCAGTTGTGCTGTCTGTGACTGTTACTGACGACGACAGATTTTTGGCAGGCAGCCAGGTAAGCCCGGTGCCTAAAGGCAACAAGACAGTTGCAGTTGAGGCTGTCATTTCAGATGCTAACGGTGTTGCAGACATTGCATCGGTCACTGCAAACTTCAATTCCTCAAACACCACAATGGCCAAGAAAGCCGACATAAACGCAACAGCAGCTGTTTACTCTGCATTTTTCAACTTGTCAAGCAGCTTTCCAGCAGGCGACTATACCCTCAGCATCATTGCAAAGGACAATTCGCAGCTGTCTTCAGCCACATCAGCAAGTTTCGAATACTTGAGCATGATAGCTCTTGATATTGACACGAGCTCGCTTGTATTCTTCGCATCGCCGGGCTCGGTTTACGAGGCAGCCACGGCCGCAGACAATCAAAATGCTACTGTAACCAACGTAACAATTCGCAACGCTGGGAACGTGCTGCTTGACTTTGACGTGTCGGCGACAAATTTCACTTCGGGCAGCACGCTTATAGAGGCGTCAAGGCTGCAGTATGCCTTTAACGGCAACTACAATAATTCAGCCGTCTCAGGCAACCTGACTAGCAGCAGGGCAAGAAAGGATGTGAACCTTGCGCCGAACTCAAAGGCATGGCTCGGCCTGCGCCTCAATGTGCCGGCAGCAACTTCGCCGGGCAACTATTCTGGGACAATATCGCTGGTCGCGGTGGATTCCGGATGAGGAAGCGCCATATTATTTATTATTTTCTGTTTCTGGCAGCTGTGGTGCTTACTGATTTCCCGCAAACAACAGTTGCGGCTGGATTCGGGGTTTCTCCCTCCACCATTGATTTTGCCGTTGAAAAAGGCTCTTCAGTTTCAAGGCAGCTCATCATCTACAACACAGGTCCCGCTGCACAGTTCACAGCAACTAGTGAGAATCCAGCTATAACTGTCAAGCCGGGCAATGGAATTCTGGGAGAGAGCGAAATGGCAACTGTCACTTTAACTGCTGCCGGCAAAAATGTCGGGAGAAGCGGCGGCGAAATTCTAATTAGCCTGGTTCCTGACAACGGCAACTCAGACAAAGAAGTAAAGTTTTCATTGGGCACGAGGGTTGGCGTATCCCTAAGTGTTGTGGAAAGCGCCCTTCCATCCGCCAACCTTTTTGTTGGAATGCTGACCACAGCAGTCATAGTTGCGGCTGGGCTGTCGGTTTACTTGCAAGTTCGTAGGAGAACAAGGCACCCATTGTACGCAGGATGGAGAAGAGAGTAAAATTTATATAGATATACATATGAATAGCTATACTATGGCTAAGACAATAATGATAGCAGACAGGATTTACGAAGAATTGAGAAAAATAAAGGGAAAGGACAAGAGCTTCACTGATGTGATAGCTGAAGCGCTGGAGGCTTCCGGACCGAAGAAGAAATTGGGAGCAGGGCTCAAGGAAGTGGCTGGAATCCTTGAGGGCGATACAGAGTATGATGAGGTAATGAGGTGGTCAAAAAAGATGTGGAAAAAATCGGATGAAAAAATATGGAAAATGTTGCGTTAGACACGTCTGTATGCATAGAAATAATAAAAAATAAGCAGCACGGCATTAGCATAAGCGAGCAGATTTCTGGCAATGAGATATTTTTGGCTTCTGTGAGCCTATTTGAGCTTTTGTTGCGGAAAACGAATCTGGAAGCTGTTGGTATGTTCGCAGCGAGAATGAAACTGCTGGACTTTGATGAAAAAGCAGCCAGGAAAGCAAGCGACATTGCAAAAGAGCTGGGCAGCAAGGGCGAAGCCGTGGGTTTGCTTGACATCTTCATAGCCGCAACAGCCATAGTCAACAACTGCGCATTGGCCACTCTCAATACAAAGGACTTCTCAAGGATAAAGGGGCTGAAGCTGGTCAGGCTTCGTTAAGAATCAAGTAATGTGCTCTCATCATGTTATTTCAACAAAGTACTTCTCTGGGGTCAGCATGGTAATTGTAGCTTTCTTGCCTTTATTCCAGCTGCCGGTTAAATCTTTGGGAAACCTCACAAAGTAGGCTTTGCCATCGTAGTTAAGGCTCCTCTCCATAGTGGGGGCTTTCCCTTCGAGCAGCATTTGCATTCCCCAAAATTTCTCCATTATTCCTGCTTGTTTTGTGTCAAGGTACTCCTTGCCGCATTTGCTGCATCGCCAGGCGTCGTATGTGAACTGCAGACCTTTAATGGAAACTTTTTTTATCGCCCTTCTGGTTTTTTGGCCGCAACACGTAAAGGGACCTTTGAATGCGTTTTTGTCTATTTCAAAGTGCACTTCCTCATTTTGTTAAGACATCGGTCATCTTATTTGATTATTCCTCCAATATCCTGATAGTCTCTCTTTGCACTTTTAATATTAATTCCTTTATCTTCTTTAGCTGCTGTAAATCAATGCTTGTTTCAACGCCATAGGTGGAAATCTCTCTGCTTTCTCTTACTGTTGGATTAGTAATATTCTTTTCAACATCGAGGGTATCAAACTGAGCAACTAAATCTTTATCTAAATTCAATTTCTTTTCATTTATCAAAGTAATCAAAACAGTTATTGTACAAGCCTGATTTCGCGATTCATAGCCATATTTGGCGAGAATTGCCAAAAAGCAGTGATAAATAGCATAAAATCCTACATTCAGTGCCCAGTCGTATATCTTTAACCTTTCAAGAGTTTGCACTACACCATAATTATACTCAGACTTCTTAACGTGCTTTTGTGCTAAATCCAAATCCCTCTTGGTTTTTATAAGCCTTCTAATATCTTTGAGACACCATTTCAAATGTTCATCTATTTGCGGCATTTTCTGGCTACCTCCACATATTTTTCAGGGTTATGGAACACAAGACTTTCGGAGAGCATATCATAGAAAATCTTGTCATCTTTATTTAGCAAAATATCCTTTTCATTTATATCTACATATCTTATTGGTTTTTCAACTAAATCAGATTTTCTTATTTCATCTTTTATCCTTTTAATCTCTTTGGATTTCTCAGTAGTGTACATAAGTAAAACATCTATATCGTTGAAATCCTTAGTTTTTATAGATGAGCCAAAAACCAAACCCATTTCAATAGAGTCCTTAAATTTTTTCAGGTTATATGATAAGACACTTAACCATTTAGGGAACTCTTTCTCTTCCAAACTCAGCATATATTCCATAAATTTGATGGCTAACTTGTCATCATACTCATAAGAAAAAAAGACAGAATTGCCTATTTCCTCCCTGAGTAACAGTTTTTTACCTGCCAAACTATTACATAGCTTACTGGCATGGGCGTGATTAATATTTAATACTCTAGCCAATTGCCTGGCGTTATACCCGTTTTTGTAATGCTTAAACAGATATTTAGCTATCTGAATTTCAATCTTTGTAAATTGTATGTTGTTAACAGCCATATGTATTCTAAAAACATACATAATATATAAACTTTACGTTTTTACGTTCCGATTCTTACCACTTCTTACGCGAGTGTGTCCCTCTGTTCTTATCCTAGGCTTATCGCATTCGCTTATTTGAAAGGAAGTGTGCCCCTGCGTCATACCTGCGCTCCTCTTCCACCTCTGACTAAAAACTCACGAATAATAATACCTTCCCTCAGCTTTCTGCTCCCGTTCCAGCCGCGAGTCAGGGCTGTTTATCCTCGGCCTGTTTGTGTCCTTGTCCCTCCTCAGCGTTATGTTGAGGCCTTTCAGGAAGTGGTTCATGCCGTCCTCCATTGTAAATGGGCCGTGGGCCTCTCCGGCAACGGCAGCCTCGCCTTCAAATACCATAATCATGTCAGCTACGTAATCTATCAGCAGCAAATCGTGGTCAACAACCAAGGCAGTCTTGCCGTGCAGGTCAATCCTTTCGCGCAGCAGTTTTGATACATATATTCTCTGCTCAACGTCAAGGTAAGCTGCTGGCTCGTCCAGAAGGTAAAGGTCAGCATCCTCAGCCAGGCATTTTGCAATCATGACCCTCTGCAGTTCCCCTCCTGATAATTCGCTGGCTTTTTTCAGCAGCAGGGGCTCAAGCTCCAGCCTTGCCATGAGCTGCGCATCGTTCTGTGCCTTTGCCAGTATGTTTGTGACCTGTTCATCCGGCTTTTCAGTGGCGTGGATGTACTGCGGCTTGTAGGAGATTTTTA
>JAHFTU010000004.1 GCA_023269295.1 Candidatus Woesearchaeota archaeon
TTATCACTCATTTTACTTACCTCTGAAACCTCAATCAAGCGTTGAGATTTCTCACGCCCAAGCTGAGAAATCACTACGTTAGTAGTGAGGAGGACAACTGAGCGGAGCTGCGTAATTGCTCTTAGCGATTAGCGACCCTGCATGGCAGGGAAAAAGCATAATTTAGCAGCTCTGCGGTCCTCCGAGCCTTTCGTAAGAAGTCGTTTATATACTCTAGCCGGGCACATGTCCAGTGTCCAGTGCATGATCCCTTTTGCGAAAGCGGTCAATCGGAAAACTTAATATTGAAAGATTTACGGAAATGTCCGGTGCTAATTACAAAAATAGTGAAAATTTTACAAAAGCCCGCAGCTGTACAGGCCGGCTTTCCTGCCCTTGAGGGGCTTGAACTCTTCCAGTTTCCTCGTGAGGGTGTTGTAAAACTTGAGCATGGCAGCACTAGCTAAAAATAAGCTTTTAAAGGTTTGCTGTGCCGTGGCACGTCCAGAGTAGCAACAAATAAAAAGAGCTCCCTTCTCCCACGTGCGAATGGCTGTTTTTGTTTATGCCGATAAAGCGTCGATTAGCCAAGACATTCAGGTCAGGCGCTTGCCTATTGCTTCCCTTGGCACTTTCTATTCTGCGAGGCGTAGCGGCACATTGCTTGCCGCGGTGATAAAGCAGCAAGACGAGGTCGATTCAGCATGGCGACAGCAGCTTCCCGAAAAGCTTGTAGACCGCGATTACTGTACAGTTGACCTCGGCGGCATCGAGTTCATAGTCATCGAAAGTGCCCTTGACATATGTGATAAGGTGCCTTCCGGCTCTGAGGATTCTGACTCATATAAGGTTGGAAGCAATGACGACCTTGGTCTGTTAATACATTACATGGGCTCTGAAGCGTGGCATACTAATGATCCAGTTGCCCACACTTCTGTGCATCACCATGAAGAGAGCACAGAGACTTATCTTCTGCTCCACGGCGCGGCTGCTATCGAGCTTCGCAACATCAATAATGGAGAGAGGAGGACTGTGAAGCCACTTGAGCTTGGTTCACACCAGCAAATAGGCTTTGTGAGGGGCGTTACAATACCATTGAACTGGCAGCATCCTGTTGTAAGCGTAGGAAAGCATTCAATAATGCTTATCTCAACAACTCCGCCGAACAACACGAAAAGCGACCACCACTATGACGGTCTTTTCAAAGATTTGTTCCATGACGTCATTGCTTCTTACACACAAAGAACGCATGGTCCTTCTGCAACGGGCTTAATAGGCGGAAGTCAATGATTGTGAACTTCTTTTCAAGCTCCTTCTTCGCAGCGAGGAATATTCCCTGCGGCTGCTGGAGCACGTCAATACTCCTTGCTTTTAACGCAAGCAGGCCAAAACCCTCAGGCTTCAGGAAAAGGCTGCAGTTCTTCACGAAGATTTCAATCTGGTTCTTCTGCGCAACGTCCTGATAAACAATATCCACAGAGCCAACAAGATTGTAGTAAGCTTCGGGATGGTTTGCGTCAGCCAGAAAGGGAAGGATGTTCTTCCTCTTTTCAGCAGCAAACACAAGGTCCCGCACAACCCTCGGCGCAGGGTCAACTCCGAAAACAATGCCCTCTGCTGCAATGTCTGAAATAAATGAAGGAGTGTAGCCATGGGCAGCGCCGAGATAGAGAACTTTTGAATTGCCCTTTATTGGCAACTCCGGAAGGCCCTTCACAATCGCTGCAGCCAGCTTGCTCCTCAAAGGATTCCAGCCACGGTATTCCTTACCGTCAGCAACAAGAAGCTCCTCATCAAACAATTGCTGCTGCGGCGCGCTGTTTAGAGTGTACAGCTTCCTGCCTTCCTGAAAAACGCCTTGGAATATCTGTTTCATTTTCGTTATTTTTTGATCAACCTTTCCCAAGTCGACAGCGGTCGACTGGGCCCAGTCGCAGAAGGCGACTTGGGTTTGCGAAAAAGGGTGTGCAGCTGTTTTCTGCTGTCCAGCTTCTTATTCAGTTCAGCAAGCAATTTGTCACCAATGAATTCGCCCTTGAAGTAGTCAACCCTTGCGGCAATTGAAATCTTGTCAGCAAGCAGCTTTGCAACCCTGCCCTGCTCCTGCCTGGAAGCTGAAGTCACGAGAGGATGGCTGTGCAGCACGCCTGCCTTCGGAGGCCGCTGCTTCTTGTCCTTAAGGTGCTTGAACAGCTCGCGCTCGGCTCCAATAAGCTGAATTGTTGAAGATGGAAGCATCGCAAGCCGCTGGAGCGAGCCGGCCTGCCCGATAAGCTCTGCGCCAGTTGAAGCGCCTGCGACAGCCGCAACGTTCGGGCAGTGCTTTTTCATGAGCTCTTCAATGTACTTTGCCAGCGATTTCCTGCTTTCGTACAGGCTTTTCACTGTTTCTGCGAAAGCGAGAATCCTGCCAACATCAGCCTTGCTTATAGGGGCGCCCATGCTGTCTTTTTCATTTATCTTGAGCCCTTTGAGAAGCTCGGCCTTGCTACTGCCAAGAATGCTTGTGATGAACTCCTCATGGCCGGCTGCGCTAACTGATGCTTCAGGCAAGTAAAGCTCGTACCACTCCCTGAGCCGCTTGACAAGCATGTTCGCTGCCTTGTTGAGCTCATCAACAGAGGATGATGCCTGAATTATGAGGTTATCATCTGAAACAGAGGCAGCAACAGCTTTTTTTGTGAAGCTGATGACAATGTCGCGAAGCTTCCTGAACTCCTCTTCTGCTACAGAAGATGCAGATGCAAGCTTCTTGGCATCCTGAGAAAATGAGACATCAGCCAGCTTCTCTTTCTTGAAGCCGAGAACAACAGCTGCCTTTCCCTCTCCTGCAGCTTTCTTTACCGCTGCAGTTTCTTCAGGCAGCCACTCGCCTTTTGCCAAGGCAGCAATGGCAGCTTCCGGGCTGGCAACCTTTATTTTCTGGAGAAGCTTGAGGTTGGCGTCAAATAAGAACACTGCGGTTGGGACAGAATACAAGAATACTGCTTCTTTTGCCTTCCAGGCATTTTCTGCCGGCGCTTTCGCATGCTGCACTATACGGGAGTTTTCCATTCTTCATTTGCGAATTTCTGAAGGTTAATAAAGGTTTGCAACAAAAGAAAAACTGAAGCACGTGCAGAATTCGTGCATAATCTACAATGACCAAGGAGGGTGGCAAAAATAATAAATAGCAGACTAAAACCCTTGATAGTAAAAAATGCCCCTTACTACAAGACAGAAAGAAGTTTTACAGCAATGCGCCGAGCTTATGGGACAAAACGGCGGTCTTTATTACAAAGGTTTGCCTTTAGATTCACGCATTATCGGAGCAGACGGTGATGATGGCACTAAATTACGTGTGAACTCGCATGATGTTTTGGAAAGGGCCTTAGCCCAGTATGGTCTGAATGGTTCTGTTGGGGAGTCTATCCACGAATTAGTATCTAGAGGAGAAATTAGCATGCATATAAGGGTACCTAATCCTATCAAACCAAACCTTACTGAACGCGAAAGGCTGGTTTTAGAAGCTACGGCAACAGTTTTAGTTCAAAGAGGCGGATACTTCCATGGTCACGTAAACGAGGTCAGTGAATTAGTAGGCATGCCTAACAGGAAAACCCGTGATGTCATTGCAACGTTGAGTTCTAAGTTTAATGCACGGAACATAGAAGAGGCTGTAGTGAAGGCTGTCGTTTGGGGAGCAACCGACCCTAAGGAATTGTTTGGAGACCAAATTCCTAAGCCTTTGATTGCTGTTGCTAACCTCTGGTTGCATACAAGGCTTAAAGGTGCTATGGGCACAGCGCCCAGTTATGGCGAAAACCTAACAGATGCTGAAAAGGACATTGCCTTGGAATTGATAAGGAGAACTGGCCTAAACGGAGGCCTTTACTGGGAGTGGTGGCAAGATGTGGCCGGTGTAACTGGAAAAAGTTATAACGCGGTTGCGCACATTATTCGCCACATGCGCCAAAGGTTTGGCACTGATAAGGTTGGCGTGATTTTATATGGCGTGGGCAAGCACTTAAAAAGGCCGGTAGTTGTTAAATTGCCGCCTAGAGTTGATATTAATATTGCCGAAGTTGAGCGCACAATAATGCTAGAAACTGCAAGAATCCTTCTTCCCGCAGGAGGAATTTATCACAATCACCTCAAAGACATCAGTAACAGGGTCCATTACGCTGTAGGTACGCTCAGGAATGTTAATCGCGAGGTTATTAGAAAAACAAAAACGGAAAATACTGGGCAAGCTGTGGCGTCCCTTATTGCGCATGGTGTCATTCCCCTCTATCAGTTAAATCTTGATGTGAAAACTACTCCCGCGCTTGAGGCCATAGTCACAGCAATGGGGAGAGCAGATTATAAAGTGTGAAGTGAAAAGGCGATGAGTGTGAAGTCCCGTTACAATAGGCAGGAACTCCTATCTTTTATTGGAAAAAGCGGGCAGCAGAAACTTTTGGAAGGCAGTGTGGCTGTTGTCGGACTTGGAGCGCTTGGCACAGTGGCTGCTGAGATTCTCGCACGAGCTGGTGTAGGAAAGCTTGTGATTGTAGACAGGGATATTGTAGAAATTACGGATTTGCAGAGGCAGCTGCTTTATGATGAGGGCGATGTTGGCAAGCCCAAGGCTTTGGCTACTGCTGGCAAGCTCAGGAGGATTAATTCTGAAATTGCAATAGTTTCGGCTGCTGCTGATATTGACCGCAAAAACATCTCAAAAACCGTTGGGAAGCCTGATGTTGTGCTGGACTGCACCGACAACCTTGAAACGCGGTTTCTCATCAATGAATATTGCCTCAAAAACAAGCTGGTTTGGGTTCATGCTGCAGCAATAAGGGAAACTGCACAGTTAATGGCTTTTGATTTTCGCGCCACTAATCAGCAGCCTTGCTTTTCGTGCATATTCGGAAACTCTGCTGCCGAAGGAACCTGCGATACTGTTGGAGTGCTCAGCTCGGCAACAGCAATCATAGCGGCCATGCAGGCAACAGCAGCTATCAAGTTGCTTATCGGATTTGCCGCCACACCTGAAATGCTGAGGCTGAACGTATTGCAAAACGAACTAACTAAAATAGCTGTCAAGAAAAATCCCAATTGCAGCAGTTGCGGTAAAGATAGCAAATATAATTATCTTGGCGGCAGGAAAACCAAGAGTGCTGTTGTGATGTGCGGCAGGGGCTCTTACCAGATAAAAGGGAAAACTGTGGATGTTGCAAAATTAAAATTGCGGCTGCTGCGAATGGAAGA
Source organism: Candidatus Woesearchaeota archaeon (assembly GCA_023269295.1). Taxonomy (GTDB): domain Archaea; phylum Nanobdellota; class Nanobdellia; order Woesearchaeales; family UBA10216; genus UBA10216. The sequence continues at coordinate 5,209 of JAHFTU010000004.1, forward strand.
AAATGTTGCTGACTTTGGCGAGTGCATCAGCTTCCGAAACATTACTCTTTTCAAGGATGGCAGGGCGCTCATAAAAGCAGATTCTGCTGAGAAAGCGAAGGCAGACTACGCAAGATATGTCGGCGCATGATTGCTATTTTGATTCCTTAATCTTGAAATCCGAAGCTGGCCTTTTCAGCTCGCGCAGCCAGAGAAGGCCAATCTTGATAAGCTCCTTGTTGAAGGCGTCTGAAAGCTTGTACGTCTTCTTGTAAAGGTCATAGTCAATCATGCCCATGCTCTTCATCGGAGTCAGAATCCTGTCGTAGAACTGGCGCTTGTTGTAGGAAAGCTTGACATTCTTGCCCTCATAGCCTGGCTCGTCAATCTCAGTGACCATCTGGCCATCATGGAGCTTGGTGGCAAAGAAAGACATCTCGGTCTTGTTAATCTCGCCGTTCTTGCCCTTCATTGTCTTGATGAGAACCTTGGCAACTATCTTCTGCTGGGTTGTAGCAAAAACTACCTCGAAGATATCTTCCGGCAAATGGAACTGGTCAAAAAGTATTACCATTCAGTTCATCTCAGCAGAGCTTTTAACCTGACAAACTCCTCTCTGCAAATCCACCCCAACTATCTTCCTAGTACTGAATACCACTATATAAAGATTACGCTTACCTATACTGATATACCTATTTAAGGTATTAACCAACTCTCCCGAATATGGAAATTAATTAATACTAACCCAAATACGCAACTGCAGATGGGATTAACACCAAAAGAGTACGAGGCAATCAGGAATGAGCTAAAAGCTGCTGAAAAGCCATTCTTCCTGTTCCATGATGACCCTGACGGGCTTACTTCCTTCCTGCTGCTGAAGCGCTTTATTGGCAAGGGCTATGGCATGATGGTCAAGGCCGAGCCCAACATCAATGACAGGTTCTTGGCTGCAGTGAAGAATGCCGCACCTGATTCAATTTTTGCTGTTGATGTAGCGCTGATGCAGCAGTCATTTGTCGACACTGTGAAGAGCGAGGCATTTGGAGTCAAAAACATTATCTGGATAGACCACCACCAGCCAGTCAAGCTCACTGGAGTAAAATACTTCAACCCAAGGCTGCATTCACATCTTGACAATCCTCCGGCAAGCTACCTGTGCTGGAAAGTAGCTGAGGAAAAAAACAAGGATTACTTCTGGCTTGCAATGGCAGGAATAATAAGCGACTGGCACATGCCTGAATTTGCTGATGAATTCAGGAAAGCTTATCCGCAGCTGCTGCCAAAGCCCATGACTGCAGAGGAAGCGCTCTTCACAACAGACATTGGCAAGCTTGGCAGGATATTCTCATTCATGCTCAAGGGCCCGACATCGGAAGCAATGGCCTGTGTCAGGGCGCTTGAGAAGGTTACAGACCCTTATGAAATACTCAACCGGACCACGAGCCATGGCAAATTCATCTATCACCAGTTCAAGAAAATAAATTCTGATTACGAGAAACTGCTTGCTGCCGCAAAAGAGGCGGCTGACAACAGCAATGACAAAAAATTCCTCATATTCACTTACAAAGGAAAGCAGAGCTTCTCCGGAGACCTGGCCAACGAACTGCTCTTCCTCTACCATGACAGAATCCTCGTTGTCGGCAGGGAAAGGCAGGACTACTACATGCTAAGCTTCCGCGCCAGGAACGTTCCAGTCCTTCCAGCCCTCAAAAAGGCGCTGGTCGGCATCGACGGCTACGGAGGAGGCCACGAGAACGCATCTGGCGGCTCAGTCAACAAAAAAGACTTTGAGAGGTTCATTGAGAAGTTTAAGGCGGAGTTTTGATAAAACGGCAAAATGATTAAGCTCATAATCTTTGACTTGGATGATGTTTTCACTATAGGTTCAAAAGAGAGTTACTTCAAATGCTACCATGAAACGCTCGTCGAGCTTGGCATTCACCTCGAAGCTGAAGAAGAAAAAAGAAGAATTCTGGCAAAGTGGAGCATGCCGCACAGGGAAGAGCTGCGGGAGCTGCTTAAGGAGAAGCCGGAACTTCTGGATAGAGCTTGCAAGATGTATGAAGAAAAACTCTTTGGGAACACATTTGTCAGCAGCTTAAGTTTGATTAAAGGAACAGTTGAAATGCTTCAAAGGCTGAGCAAGAAATATGTGCTTAGTGTGGCAACAGGCCTTCACCCAAAGATTTTGCGAGAGCGCGTTATGCCAAAATTTAATATCCCGCAAGTTTTCTCTCAGATAATTTCAACTTACGACATTGAGGACGTTGAGAAGCACAAGCCACACCCTTTCATGGTAGAAGAAATTCTGCGAAAACAAAAAGTTTTACCAAAAGAAGCAATTATGGTGGGGGATGCAAAAGGAGATGTCCTTATGGCAAGAGTTGCTGGAGTAACTCCTGTTGTTGTTTTGACTGGCCATCTCAGCAGAGAGGAAGCAGAAGAACTGAATGCGACTTATATTATAGATGACGTAACTAAACTGGAAGATGTTTTGGCAAAGCTGAAGTGATTGGCTATTTCTTCTCAAAGCTCAGCGCCAAGGAATTAATGCGGTAGCGATTGCCACATCTTTTTATCGTAATGTGAAAGGATGAGGTGTTTTTGGTGTGGCTTGGAACTACATGCCTTTCCACTAAGGCAGCCTTAGGCTGCTATAAAATACAGCCGCAACAGCAATGAAGCGGCAGTGACTTAGGAGTAAGTGGAAGGGCTACTTCCGGGCGCTTGTGGTCTGTCAACAGGCTCAACGACAACATCAACAACTCCGGGGCTAATGGCAACAACCACTTGGGCAACAACGATGGGCGTCTGGTCGGAATAGTCGGGCTAAACCTGCTGGGACTTTTACTATTTTCATGCACTACCTCTTGCTATTTACATAAACTTTCACACCACACTTCAAGCCCTCTTTTTGAGATTCTTGATTTTTCAAACCGCAAAATATTTATATTACCTGCTATTAGGTAATGATTTACCTTATAAAGGGTAATGACTTTCCTGAAAACAGGTAAAACTAAAATGGTACCGAAAAATGACATATTAACCGCTGCGCAGCTGCACATTCTTGCAGCATTCAGAAAGAAACTGTTCAGCAAACTAACATTCAAAGACTTAAAAGAGTTGGCAAAGACGCATAGCCACAGCAGGCTTCAGAACGCCCTTTCCAAATTCCAAAAGCTACAACTGACAACCAAAGAAAGCGTGGGAGACGTCACATCCTACCAGCTTAACCTTGCTAACAATACCACAGTAGTTTACCTTACCCTAATTGACCAGCAAGAAATCAGAAAAAACGACCTATTATTCCGCCTGCTAAGTCAAACCACAGGCCAAGTGGAAAAGCAAACAGAATTCTTTACAGTCCTTGTTTTTGGCAGCTACGCCAAAGGCCAAGCCACAGCCAGCTCAGACGTAGACATCGCCATCATAGTGGAAAATGACAGAACAAAACAAAATGTAAATCCTGAACTGGGAATTGCCAAGCGTAAATCCCTGCCACCTGCAGATTTTCAAGTCTTCACAAGGCAAGAATTCATCGATATGCTACGCATAGAAGAAGAAAACGTAGGCAAAGAAATAGCGCGAAATAACTTTATATACTACGGCGCCGAGTCCTTCTTTAAACTGATAAACAAGGTGCTTAATGAAACCGCTCGCCAAACTCTATTTGGAACGCGCTGACAACGAACTGGCTCAAGCAGAGCTCCTCTTCCAAATATCAAACAGCCCGGAACTTCAACAAAAACTCAACCTGCCCCAGCGATACACGTTCTACAGCGGAACCATAAGCCACGCCTACTACGCCATATTCAACGCAGCCAAAGCAATGCTTGCAGAAGAAAACGTCAAGACCAGCACCCCTAACGTGCACAGGAAAACATACGACGCTTTCGAAAAATACTTTGTTACATCTGGCAAGCTTGATTTCAAACTCCTAACAATCTACAAGCAGTTACTAATCAGGGCAGAAGAGCTGCTAGTCATCTTCAAAAGAGAAAAGGGCAAAAGGGGCAAATTCACCTACCATCAGCTACCACAAGCCAACAAAGAACCTGCAGAGCAGTCACTAAAAAACGCCAATACTTTCTACAAACACATTAACGCAACACTGGAAAGCACATAGTAAGGATTCACAATAAAACGCGCAAAACATCGACTATAACAAAGCTTAAATAATAAAGCCACCAGCTCTATAGGCGTGAATAGGTGAGGAAGTATGGAACAAAAGCTGAACAAGCGCTACGAAAGGATAACCATGGACCCGAATGTTATGCTTGGGAAACCTGTAATTAAGGGAACAAGAATCCCAGTTTATGTAGTCCTGAACCTTTTTGGGGAAGGCCTACCATTCGATGAAATCTTGCGGCAGTACCCAGACCTTACAAAGGAGGACGTATTGGCAGCGATAAAATTTGCAGCCAAGTTCACGGATTTTGAAGAAGTTGAAGCATAATGCAATTCTTGATAGATGAAAGCTTATCGCCTCAGTTAGCGACTCTGCTGAAGAGGCTTGGATATGATGCGCTCTCAGCAAGGGAGGCTGGTTTGAAAGGGTGTTTTGATATAAAAATAATCGAATGGGCGCAAAAGAACAACAGCACCATAAATAACAGGCGACCTTGACTTTGGCGAATTGTGGCACTGGCATTATAACGGTGCAGTAAGCATCATAGTCCTTCGGCTAAAATCATACAATGCAGAAGCTCAGGAGAAGATTATAGAATTCCTGCACAAGAACAAAGTGCTTAGCCCAGGAAAAGTAAAAAATGCCCTCATTATAAGCACAGACAGGAAGTATAGAATCAGAACCGCAACCAATTGAAGGGTTATTTTCTTGCTATAGCTTCTCAAAGCTCAGCGCCAAGGAATTGATGCAGTACCGCTTGCCGCCCTTTGCCTTGGGGCCGTCGTCAAAGACATGGCCCAAATGCCCGCCGCACTTCCTGCACATGACCTCGATGCGGTGCATGCCGTGGCTGAAGTCCTCCTCAGTGGCAATGCCCTTCTCGTTGGCAGCGAAGAACGCAGGCCAGCCGCAGCCGCTGTCGTATTTTGTATCTGAAGTGAAAAGTACATTGCCGCAAGCCGCACAGCGGTACATGCCCCTGTCGAAAAACTTGTCGTACTTGCCAGTAAAAGGAAGCTCAGTCCCTTTCTCGCGAAGGACATTGAATTGCTCTGGCGTGAGCTTACTCTTCCACTCTGATTCTGTCTTTGGCGTCATTTTTATTGTTAAGGTAAGAAGTATATTTTTAATGTTACAACCGAGGCTCCGAAAAACATAATTAGACCAACTATAAATGATAGTTCAAATATAGAGTTAAGCATTTTTGGGAAAAACGCCTCTTTTTCTTCGCTGTGGTTATATAACAGGTAAGCCCCTGAAGACAATAAAAACAGCAATCCTGCAATCATATAACCTGTAAAAGGGTGAGGCCAATTGCCTTTATAATTTGTAAGGAAATCTGCCTTCTGTAAAAAAGTTGCTGTGAGAATAGAAACTGATGCCAATGTGGCTATAGATACGCCGTTCTTTAGCTCGTCACTCTGTATCATTTCTTACCCCTTCGACTTCTTCTGAGTCCTGTACAACCGCTCAACGTCTTCCAAAGTGTTTATGTCGCTGACTCCTTTCTCATCGCTCCTGTTTCTGATTACACGGGGAAACCTCAGGGCGTAGCCAGAGCCGTATGTGGGGCTCTTCTGGATTTCCTCATAAGCAACTTCAAGGACTATTTTTGGCTTGACTTTCACCAGCCTGCCGATTTCCTCAACAATAAGAGGGCGAAGCAGCTCGGTCACTTCATCAAAGCTGAGGCCCTCCTCCCTTTTTTCTTTCAGTCCGGTTGAGACCTTGCCTATCTCAAGCAGCTTTCCCCCATGGTCCAGGCACGCAAGATAATAGCTGCTGAGCCACTTTGCGCGCTTGCCCTCGCCCCACTCAGCCGCAACAATGGCAAGGTCAAGGTTTTCCATGACCTTCTTGAACTTCAGCATGTAGCCAACCCTCGCGCCGGGCTGGTAAGGCGCATCAAGAGCCTTTAGCATAACGCCTTCAGTGCCAGCGGCCTTGGCCTCCTTGAAATACTTCTCAACCACTGCTTCCTTGTCTGTTACAATGGCTTTTGAAACAACAATTTTTCTCTCAGTGCTTTTCACAATTTTCTCAATGATTTCCCTTCTTTTCCTGAATGGCTGGCTGACAATGTTCTTTCCTTCATAGCACAGGATGTCAAAGACGTTGACCTCAACCGGAAGCTCCTCTATTGTCTTCTCAATGTCATACTTGCGCTTGATGCGCTGCGAGATTTCCTGGAAAGGAACATACTTCTTTGTTTTTGGGTCGTAACCGACTGCCTCAGAGTCAAGGATGTAGTTGTCGCCTTTCACATACTTTTTCAGGAATTCAACCACATCAGGGAACTGGTGGGTCACGTTTTCCAGCCTTCTGGTATAAAGCCAGATTTTATCCCCCTTCCTGTGGCACTCCAGCCTGAAGCCATCGTACTTGTACTCGCACTGGGCAGGTCGGCCAACTGTCTCAAACGCTTCCTCAAGGGTCTCAACTTTAAGGGCAAGCATAACCTTGATTGGAGTTCCCAGCCTTATCTCAACAGTTTCAAGGCCTTTCACGCCTTCAGTCTTGGCTTTTCTTGCCACAACACCAAAATCATTTGTCAGGTCGTAGGCCTCCTGTATCCTGTCAAGAATTGTGTTGTACTCATCACGTGAAGTTTCCGCGCCTGCATCTTTTTCTGTTGCCGCAGCTTTTTTCCCAGCTTTTTTGGATTCCTTCGCCTCCTTGCCAAGATGGCTCCCGCACTCAACGCAGCTTTCTGCCTGCGGGACTGTTTTTCCGCAGTTGCCACATTTCATGAAAACTTTCTCAACTGCTTTCGGGAAATATGCCCATGCAATCGCATCCCTTAGAATGCCTGCGCCGGTGCCCACCCTCAGCTGGCCAAGGATTGTTCTTGTAATGTACCTGGCTTCGGCGCCTTTTGCTGAGCTCAGGAGCTCTGCTATGAGCTGCATTTTCCTGTCAACGCTGCCCTGGCCTGTAAGCTCTGTCAGATTGCGGAGATTGTCAAACACTTTTTTTACTGTCAATTCAGAGGAGGCCAAGGTTGCCTGCTTTTTGCCCTTGATTAATGATTCAGCCACTTTCCCGAGGTCGCCGGTTTTCGCCCACTCATTCTCAATCTTTTCCGAGTCGGTTCCGGAGGCAACATTTATTGCCTTGATAACGAGCTTGCTTGCTACTCCAATCTCGCGCTCATCATAGGATGGGAAAACCCTTCCCTGCACCAGCAAAATGACCGGCTCAATCTCGTCAGCAGAGGTTTCCCTGAGAAACTTGGCAAGAAAATAGGTCTTTTCAAGCCGCTTGGTTGTGCTGTCAAGCCTCTCGTACAGCTCCACAAGCTCAGAGTATTTCATGAGGAGAATACGGACTGGATGGTTTAAATAGTTTTAGGAATCGTTGCAGCTGCCGCACCATAGATTGAAACCGCAACGTTTTTTAATCTGTTCCCAAATTGAATCACGAAAAGAGGCTACAATGAGTTATTCTCTGTTTTATGATGTTGGCATTGCGGTGGCAGCTGCGACAATACTTGCTGTTGTCTTCAACTTCTTCAGGCAGCCGACCATCCTTGGCTACATCGTGGCGGGCCTGCTGATAGGGCCTGTCCTGGGGATTGTCAAGGACACCGCAGTCATTGCCAACTTCTCTGAGATTGGGATTGCCCTGCTGCTCTTCATAATAGGGATTGAGCTTGACCTGAAAAGGGTAAGGCAGCTCGGGGTCTCGTCTATTCTTGTTGGCTTTTTCCAGGTAATAGCGACAGCGGCAGTAAGCTATTTTCTTGCGGCAGCTGTCGGCTTTTCCCCGCTTCAGGCAGTCTATGTCGGGCTGATTGTGGCTTTCTCAAGCACCATGGTGGTCGTAAAACTGCTGTCGGACAAGAATGAGCTTGACTCGCTCCATGGCGAGCTCGTGCTTGGCGTCCTCATAGTCCAGGACCTTCTTGCTGTTTTCGCAATGGCGCTGCTGGGAACGATAAGCAGCTTTACCCCTGCTGCGCTGGCGCTCGTAGTTGGAAAAGGTATTATTTTAATCCTCAGCGCAATAGCGGCAGCTTATGCCCTCAACAGGGTCATCAAATACGCAGTGACCTCAAAGGAGCTGCTTTTCATATTCGCGCTGTCGGTCTGCATGCTTTTCGCGGCTTGGGCTGCTTTTTTGAATTACTCCCTTGCAATCGGAGCCTTTATGGCAGGCATAATACTCGGCAACACGCAATACAACTATGAAGTGGCAGGGAAGATCAAGCCGCTCAGGGACTTTTTCCTGACGCTTTTCTTCGTGAGCCTTGGCATGCAGCTCACTTTCAGCAACTCCCATGGGCTGCTGGCAAAAACCGCGGCAGTTGCACTGATGGTCGTGGTGCTAAAGCCAATAATCACATTCATAATAACAAAGGCATTCAGGTTTGGAAACCGCACCGCAGTCCTGTCATCGCTGCAGCTCGGCCAGGTAAGCGAGTTCTCCATCATAATAGTCGCTTCCGGAATATCCCTCAGCCACATAGGCCACGAGTTCTTCTCCATAACAGCGCTGCTTACCATGGCAACATTTGCCCTGACAGCGTACGTCATAAAATTTGACAACGCAATATACGGCGCAATCAGCCCTTTTGTGCAGGTGTTCGAGAAGCTGTCCTCAAAGGAAAAGCGCCTGAGCAGCATTGCCGCAAAGCCAAAAGGGCACATCATCGTGTTTGGCGTTTACAAGATGGGCGCCAAGGTGATACAGCTCCTCAGGCAAAAGAAAGAGAAGATAGTTGTCGTTGATTATAATCCCGAAAAGATAAGGGGGCTCATAAGGGAAGGGGTCAGCTGTGTGTGTTCTGACATGGGCAACTGGGACATTGACAAGATGCTTGAGTACAGGCGCGCAAAAGCCATAATCTCAACAGTGCGGGACAAGGACAACAACCTTGCGCTCATAGGCAGGATAAGGGCGTCAGGCTCAAAATCGCCAATAATAGCAGCCGCCTATACCGAAGAGGAAGCCTCTGAGCTCTACCAAAAGGGAGCGGACTACATTGTGCTGCCGGACCAGATGGCAGGCGAATACATAATAACAAGCATAATCGGCAAGAAGAGAAGCCACCTCAGGAAGCTCGGCTCCCGCACTGGAAGCATAAGAAAAGAGCTTGCTGAGAAAAAGTAGCTGAACTGCGGCCGTGATTGGCATTTACAGATAAATTAATAAACGCTGCAGCCAAAAAGTGCATTTGACATGGATGTTTTTGATGCCATAAGGAACAGGAGAAGCATAAGGAAATACCTTGACCTCCCTGTTGAGTGGGACAAGGTTGGCAGCATTCTGGAGGCAGGAAGGGTGGCGCCGTCTTCAGGCAACCTGCAGGCATGGAAATTCGTTGTTGTCAGGGACCTGAACAAGAGAAAGCTCCTGGCTGAGGCTGCAGGGCAGCAGTACTGGATGGAGCAGGCGCCTGTCTTCATTGTCATTGTGGGCGTTTTCAACAAGCACGAGCGCTTTTTCGGGCAGAGAGGCAAGGACCTTTACGTGATTCAGGATTGTGCAATGGCTGCAATGCAGATGATGCTTGCCGCCCAAGCCCTTGGACTCGGAACATGCTTTGTAAGCGCCCTGCAGGAGGAAAAGGTTGGCGAAATAATCCTCATAAGGGGAGGCGCAAGGCCAATGGGCATACTGGCGATAGGCTACGCTGCTGAAAAGCCGCAGATGCCGCTAAGGTACAGGCTTGAGAATTTTTCCTACCTTGAGACAGACGCCGGCATTGCATACGTGCACGGCTACACGCCCGGAAGGCATGCAGACTATGACATGGAAGTGACAAACCTGCGGTTAGCCCAGAGGGGAATCAACTACGCCAAGCAGGCTGCGCAGGACATTGACAGGCTGACCAAGGAAAAGAGGAAGGGTCTGCTCCACAGGCTGATTGAAAAGGCAAAATCCGGCGGAAAGGAAAAACAGCAAAAGGAAGCCAAGCAGCAATAAAAGCTAGAAAAAGGTGTGAGGTGTTGTGAGGGAGCAGGTATGTACAACAGTGCTGATTGTTGTCCTTTTAGGTGCGCTTTTTCTTTTTGACAGCTTTCACAGTTTCAGCGAAAAAACAGCTGCAATCACAGGAGCAGCCATAAAACAGCAGGATGTGTTCGCAAATATGCTAGTTTTGCAAAAAGGCTGGAACATGATATCAGGGCCAGCTTTCTCATCATACCAACGCGGTGCAAGTAATTGCAAGTTTGACCATATTGCGGCGTTTTCTTCTGACAATGGCTGGTCCATACAGAGCAAGGACGTCACAATCAGTCCTGAAAAGGGTGTTTTTGTGGAGGTAGTTTCTGATGGAACCTGCAGGCTTAAGGCCGAGTACGGAAAAGAGGAGTTGCAGTCTTTAAGCACTGGCTCTGATTTAAAGCAAGGCTGGAACCTTTTAAGCGTAACCCCCCAGATGGCAGGCAAAATACCCAAAGACTTCGCAGGAACATGCAGTTTTGACCACGATGGCGGGTGGGTGTACAGAGAAAGAGATTACAAATGGGTCAAAGCCGTCCCGTTCTCAAAAAACGACGTCGGGCAGGGGCTGTGGCTGTATGCATACAAAGATTGCAGCATTAGCTTCTCTTCTGACTCTAATCAGAAGGGTAATCAAAAAACAGGTTTTGGACAAAGTACCAACAGTTGTGGAGATAAGTGTGAAGAAGAACCGCCATTGCCTACCGGAACCGAAACTATAGCTTATTGCAGCAAACCACTGATTGTCCCTGATAAAGAACTGCAAAATGACTACAAAAATTATCCTAATGTCAAGAACCATAAAGAAGGAAAAGACAACAGATATTTCGTATCCGTTTCTAAATCAACAAGCAACCCAAGTGTTGTTGCAATAAGGAACCTTAAGGACGTTACCGTGGAACCGCTACTTGAAGGCGTATCATCTGACGGCGAGAAAGCAACAATTGCTGGGAACACAGCGTTTATAATCCATGGAAATCCCCAAAAAAAGAACCCTATTCTTGATTTGTGTGGCTGGTGGTGTGATGAAAAACAACTGGAATTGAAAGCGAACACAAAAGCTCGGCTTTATCCTGTGGAAGATTGTGCAGCATTGACCAGCTCAATGATTCTAGGAATATCACAATCGCCACAGAGTGAAGGCAAGCTTGCAAACCTGCAAGCCACGTTATTTGAGGCAGCTGATGATATATCAAGACTTTCGGTAGTTGCTATTGCAAACGCACTTTCAGAACTTCCTACTTTAGAAACTCCTATAAAAGGCGGGGACGCAATAAAAGTGCAAGTAAAAGTAGATATGGGCGGTGAGCCAATTCCTCTACTTGAAGGATATAGTTACGCAGTGAGTGGTGAGGGTGGTGAAATTGGAGTAATCTATACTACTTCAGGCGAGGTCCAGACTGCTTTAGAGTATGCACGGACTTTGAAAAATCTTAAAACACCAGAAGAAAAAGTGCAAGCTATAGATAAATGGGTTGCTGATAATGGGGTGTATCCTACTGGCGCTGTTATTCAACAATTAGGAGATTCCCATACGAGAACAGGTGAAGTAAATAAATTTTATGACCCTAATCTAGCTCATTTCGCATATGAAGTCTTTCGTACATCTGAATCACCGACAAAAGAAACCCTCAGCAATCTGATGGGAAATAAACTTGCTGATGGCAGATTTTTGTGCGTATGCAGGGATATCGCTTTACTAACCACAGCTATGGCACGAGAGGCAGGAGCCAATGCATGGATGATAACTGGTAGGAGGGTGGTGGGAAACCTATATGGTGGTCATGCTTGGGTAGGTTTTAAAGATAGCCAAGGCAGAATTGTGGGATGGGATCCTACAGCTAGTCTGGCTGAAGACTTATTCGAAGAAATTAAACCCCAGTTTAGAAATTCTATTTCTAATCTTGAGCTATTCAACGGAGAGTATAAACTTTTTTTACCACGAATTTATGTTGGGTCAACTTATCATCCACAAATTACAAAAGTCACAGATGGCAGTGGGAAGGAATTGAAAGTTTATACTATCGAACAAGGTTATCTAGCTGCCTCACCAGCTGGTATAGTTGTCTCACCAGATGACATACATGCCTCACAACTTCTACAAGTTAGTGTATCCCAACCAACCGAGTCATCAGCTTTTATTGACTATCCCATCCCAAAAGTTTTACATTATGAGTTAGAGCTCGTACCTTTAATAAAAGAGAAGGCAACAATACCAGTTTTGCAAATTGGCAGCCAGACTGACTTTTTTAACTTTGCCGTTTCATCAGACGCTCCAATTGTCATTGATGGAATGGGTCAATTAATTCCAGTAAATCCAGAAAAAATGCCCACCAAAGTTTTGGCAGCAATTGATATTTATAATAAAGGTTCCGAGGCAGTATTAAAATTAAGAACATCTCAGCTTACCGCACGTGAAAAATTATGGGAAGTATTATATGAAAGTATGGATGATTTACGCCATATAACTAAAGTAGTAACCGGAACACCAAACCCAAGCGAGCCTCAGATGCTCGCATTAGAGAATACTTTGGCTAAAGTAAAAACAGCCCTACATGAGATACAACAAGAAGAACGAATAACTAACGTTTTATCCGAAACATTATCGGCTGCAGAAAACTCGCCATTAAAAAGCAAATTAGCGACGGCGCAAGCGTTAAAAGCTAACCCGAAATTAGCCGAAGAAGCTGGCATATCTTCGAAATTCTTAGGTATAGGAGCCAACATTATCTTATTCGCTCCCCATCTGCAGGATTACGCTGAAAGTATAGACAACGCAAATCTGATTTTAGCTGCAAGATCGATAAATACCGCAGCTATATTGACTCTACCCGTAGCTGGCGGTTTAGCATTAAAGTCTATCGTTTCTGCTGGGCTGACTGGAGGTACATCAGCTGCATTCGGCACTACTAAAATTTTAGGAGCTAACTATGGCATAAGTCTTGCCATAAGCTATGTTACCACAATAGTTGGAACAACAGTATACTGCGCTTTGAACACCAAGTCGCAATTGTGCGGCTGCCGCGTCACAGACGATTACGGGGGAAAACCTTTGCTTCAGCTGCAGAAGTATGAGGTTAAGAGTGGTGAAACAATAAAGTACAGAATACTGGGATTTGAAAACTGCCCAACTCATCCTGGGCTCGAAGCATTGTTTGGAATTCAAAATATGGCAAGCATTCCAGCACCACCACCAACACTGGAAGCCGATAAACATGAACTTAAGACTCTTTGTGAGTGGCAAAAAAGCGGGAACTGGTGCCTAGGCGAGTTCACCGTCAATCTCAATCCTGGACAGTACGATCTTAAGGTATTGCAACCAGTAATAGCTACATCTGGGCCACAACCTATTGTGTTTTACCCGTGGGATACAGGCCAAGAACTAGTAGTCAACCCTTAAGTGGCAAGTTTTTCCGCCAGACAATTGTAAGGTTTTCTTAAATTCTGAGCCTACGTTTGCGGTGAAGGAGGTATTAGCGCCCCTTCCGGTGGAATCTCACTCCCGCCTGTCGCGCTTGGCGTCGAACCTGCCTGTTCAGAACTTTTTTTGAGGCAACATACCTGTCCTTCCTTCACGTCCTCGAAGAAGCCGGAGGCCTGATTTTCACCACTTTGACATGTGCTGTCTCTGGGCGTTCCGCTAAGAGCAGAGCATCTTGTTTCAGTAGCCTTATTAAAATTTTTTGCCCATGCTGGAAAATATCCAGTTAGCAGAAGCACCAATATGACGAGCACAACAAGAACTATAGCTGCAATTACGATTGTGTCTAGCGACAGCCCCTGAGCCTTTTTATGCATTTTTGTTCATCACAACAGCTACTGCTTTATTTCTCTTGATTCGCCATCAGAGCCAGTTTCAACACTGTAGCCCCTTTCCCTGCCCCTTATCATAAAGAAAATCACAATTATCCCTATTATTATTGCCACCATAACAAGCGCTGTCCTGATTTCGGCAGGCATCAGATTCATCCCCTGTGGCTGCTTCGGTTTCCTTGTTATTTCTCCCTGAGTTGCATTATTCACCTCGCTTTGGTCTGCTGGCGGCTTTATCTCAGTCAGGTTAATGTTATTTGCAGCAAGCGCCCTGGAAGAAGTGTTAACCGCGAGGCTGAATGGCTCTGCCAGCTCCTGCCCGTAGCCAGTATGGTAAACTATCGCCCCCCTGTAGCTTGCCTGGCTGCTGTTGTCGCTGGATGGCTGCTGCGCCTGGGATGGCTCGGGGGCATCACTAAAGCTAGCATGGCCTGAGCTGCCTATCTCACCGGCAGAAAACGCAGCTTCTCTTCCGGCTGCTTCCGGGATTACGGCTACGTTGTAGATTGCGAGGTGCGCAGGGTTTACAACATCCATAGACAACTTTCCTGTATTGTTGTCGTACCTCGAAACTCTCAGGTAAGGTCTGCCAAAGGTGACATTAATCAGGATGTCCTTTGCTAAACTCTGTTGAAGCCCATTATAAAGCCAGCTTGAGTTAATGCTTATGACAGAAGTGCCAACATAGGCCAGTTGCGAGCTGATGTTGATGCGCACATCCCCGTCCAGGCTTGTGGTTTTGTCTCCGTAAGCCACATTTGCACCGTCATTCTGCCTTGCCAGCACTGCCTCTTTGTTTACAGAAGTGACTTTAATACGGCTTGGAACCCAGGTGTTGAGAACAAACGTTCCCAGGCTTGCGGTTGGCCTTAGCAGGAGGCTGATGTTCAGCGGATCGCCAAGGAGGAGGTTGCCGCTGATGTTTTCAACAACAAAAAGCGGCAGGGCGTTTACCCTCACCGTGGCAGAGGCTGTTGCCGTGACTGTTTTTATGATATCATAGGAAACAGCAGAGGCCACAGTGTAAATTCCGGGGCCCAGCGCAGTTATCTTGTAATCGCAATGCCTGAGCTCGCCATCTTTCAGGTCAGCTATCATGGTGAGAGTGTTGTTCAATGAAATCTCGCATGCCTGGCTGGGGAGCTCGGTAATTTTCAGCTGGGTCGGAACAACTTCGCTAAAATACGCAGTGCCCTGCGCCGCGCCTGCATTGGTTATGTTAACGTGAACAACAGTGGACTCGCCCACATCAACCTGCCCCTTGTCCAGAATCTTGACAACAACAATCTCTGGAGCAACGAGGCTGATTTTTATCCTGAACTCGTAGACCTCCCGGTCAGCTAGCGAGTGGTTGTATCCTTTGAACGTCGCGCCATCATAGCACGCCTGAAACTTTTTCACTGCCGAACATGACTTATTTTCAACTATTAAGCTCTCCCCAGGCAGGTCTACCGCAACCTTGCTCAGCGGGGCAACAGAGACAATTGAAAACTGGTTGCCTGTAGTTGTGTTGTACTTGTAGCCGGCAAGAACCTTGCCATCAAAAACCGTTGTAGCAGCTGCCGCACCCTGCAAAACGCATAATACAGCAACAAGTGCTGCCGCAACAATTAAGACTACGCTTACTAACCTCTTTTTACTATGCATGGGAGAAAATTTGCTTCCGAGGTATTTAATTTTATCTTTTCGGCCTCAGAACTCGTGTTCCCGTATCTTTATAACAAGGGTTTCAGAACCCACTTCTCTTCCGAAACAGAAAAAGGATTCACAAAAACAATCACAAGGTTATGGCTTGCAGCAAGCGCTTCCCACATACTGTAAACTGCCTGAATGTTTTCTTTGTTGCTCAAAGCCACTATCAGGGCGCTTTTTCCTTCTACAGCAGCAGAACCCGAAACCAATTCGCCATTCAGCTCCTTAAGGTCAGGCTTGATCAAGCAGATTGTTGACGTGCCATCATTGTTGGCCATCACAAAGCCGAAATCAGTTTCTTTAATCTCAGCAATCTTTTTCAGCGGGAGGTCACGGTGCCTTACATACCGCAGAGCCCAGTTCTTCAGGCCGCCAAAAGCCTCAACCGGCATCATACAGCCTGTGAATATGGCAATCTTTTTAAACATTTTTTATTCCCTGCACTTATATGGCTGTGGAGTGGGAAAGCGAGCAGGTTGTGGGGCAGGTCATCTCAGGGGAGTTTGACAACGTTCTCCTCAGGCAAAAATCAGGCACAAAGCTGGAAATAGGCGAGCTTCTTGTAACACCAACCACTGAAGGGAAGATACTTCTCCAGCTGTTTGACCTCGCTTACGGCTCGCAGCTTTCGCAGCAAAGCCTTGAGCTCATCTCAGGCGTAAAGCTCGAAGGCGAAAACGACCTTGAGCTGCTTGACAAGGAACTCCGCAGCTACACTCTCGCATCCCTAAAGCCGCTGCTGCTCATCAACGGCAAAGAAGCAAAGATATGCAAATCGCTGCCAGCATTCTTTTCACAGGCAAGAAGGATAGTGGCCGAGGACCTCTCTTTTCTTTCAACGCCGGCAACTCCGCTCTCGCTTGGAAAGATACGCTCAGGCTCAAACGCAATTGACTTTGATGTAAAGATTGACGGCGAAAAGGCCCTCTCACACCACATCCTGATAGCAGCGCAGACAGGCAAGGGCAAGTCAAACCTCACATCATGCATGCTGTGGGACCTTGCATCAAATGACTATGCCGGAATCCTTGTGCTTGACCCGCACGATGAATACTACGGCAGGAACAGGACAGGGCTGAAGGACTTCCCAGACAGGAACAAGATTATTTACTACACCCCAAACAGCCCGCCCCAAGGAGCAAGGACGCTGAAAATCAACCTCAGGCACGTCAGGCCGTCGCACTTCACCGGAGTTGTCAACTGGTCTGACGCGCAGAGGGAGGCACTCGGCTACTACAGCAAAAGGTACGGAAGCAAATGGATAGAAGAAATACTGAGGGGAGAACTCCCGCCAAACTTCCAGGAAGGCACAATCAGCGTGCTAAGGCGCAGGATGGCGTCGCTGCTGGACCTTGAAGTGAAAGATGGCGAAATATACTCAAGAGGCGTATTTGACATCGAGGCAGGCCAGTCAACAATCAGCGACGTGCTTGAGGACCTTGAAAGAGGCAGGTGCGTGATAATTGACACGTCCAGCTTCCCAGGCCAGGTGGAGCTGCTCATCGGAAGCCTGTTCGCAAGCGAAGCCCTGCGGAGATACCAGAACTACAAGCGCGAAGGCAAGCTCGACAGCAAGCCAGTAATATCAATAGTTGTTGAGGAAGCGCCCAGGGTGCTCGGAAAGGAAGTGATTGAGAAAGGAGGCAATGTATTCCTCAGGATTGCGCGCGAAGGCAGGAAGTTCAAGGTCGGCCTGATTGCAATAACCCAGCTGCCCTCGCTCATACCGAAAGAAATACTCGCGAACATGAACACGAAAATAATCCTTGGCATGGAAATGGCCCCTGAGCGGGCAGCGCTGATAGAATCAGCTGCGCAGGACCTGAGCAGCGACGACCGCAACATAGCATCCCTTGACAAGGGCGAGGCAATCATAACAAGCGCATTCACAAGGTTTGCGATACCAGTCATGATTCCGCTTTTTGGGGAGTTGGTTGCAGCATCTGCCGCAAAGAACAAGGCAAGCCGCGCAAAAATGGCTTTTCCTGAGCTTAAAAATTGAACTTTTGCAAAATGTGCATAAGCTATTCCTTCTACCGATAAAACCGTGAGAACAGCGGCAAAGCGCAGTGTGGCAAAACACCCCAGCTTTATAAAGAAAGCCACATTACCTTTCTGCATGGCAACTGTAGCGCTTTTAGGCGTGCCTCTAATAATGTACAAAGATTCAGATTTTAGACTACAAACGTGTGCGCACGGCGCTACTGCTAAGCCAAGAAAAGACCTTGAGAGAATGCTTAGCGAGGCAAATCCAGAACTAACTATTGTTGATTTAGGAGAACTTACAGGCGAAATAGCAACGCGGCCTTCTGAGAGCGACTGCTTAAAGCTAGGACTGGAGGTTGTTAAAATGGTTTCTGAAAGCAGCACTGATATTGTGCTTGCCATAGGAGGGGACCATGCTGCAGCATTCCCCTTTTACTCACTTCCTGGGCAAGTTGTACGGGCAGATGCTCACGGAGATGCTTACGTGCAGGGCTCACCACTCTCGTCATG
Organism: Candidatus Woesearchaeota archaeon; assembly: GCA_023269295.1. Lineage (GTDB taxonomy): Archaea > Nanobdellota > Nanobdellia > Woesearchaeales > UBA10216 > UBA10216. Next base: position 23,267 of record JAHFTU010000004.1, read on the forward strand.
GCAAATCACAGGAGCAACATACATGGCTTTTGTTGACAGCTTGCGCTTGAAAAAGCCGCACCAAATATGGAATGTTGGCGTAAATACGCTTATGCTCCAGCAAGAATACTACGCCAAGGATGGCGTTATAGGAGCGCTCGTTGACGTGCCCCAAATGCTGAGGCGCCCTCCGCTACGTGTTAGCCTTCTTGACGTTGATTTAGATGTGCTATCACAAGATTACAGGCTTCCCCATGGTCACTCAACCTCCAACCTGAAAGCGGAAGACTTGGCAAGTCTTGTCACTAAACTACAACCAAAGGTTGTTGGACTGTTCGAATGCGTTGGTTGGAATGGTGCAATCCCTCAAAACATAGTTTCAGGTTACCCAACAGTCTTTGGCCCAATTTGCAAAGCAGTTGCAGAAGCCGCAGTTGCCAGAAGCCGCGCAAATGGCGCTAATCTTCAAAGTCTCCCAGTTTCTTCTGGAACTTACCGTTAACCTTGTCCTTATAAGGCGCCCAGCTCTTCCTGAAAATGTCAGGGTAGACTTCAAAATACTTTTCAAAAAAAGCTATTGTCTTGGGGTCACTGAGATAGCCGCTGCCAAAATCCTCCACGACCACTTTCTTTA
>JAHFTU010000005.1:0-4408 GCA_023269295.1 Candidatus Woesearchaeota archaeon
GGAAGTTGAGGTCGCAGGCACAAGCTTCAGTGACATAACTGTAGCTGCGCCAGCGCCTAAGGTAGTAGCTCCAGCAGCCCCAGTTGCTCCAGTTGCACCCGCAGCTCCAGCAGCTCCGGCCGCGCCAGCAGCAGCTAAGTAAGCTAAGTAAAACTTAGCTTTTTTTTCTCTTTTTTCTTATCTTTATGATGCGTAGCACTACAAGGCGTAAGCTACTACTGCTTCTCTTGTTGTTTTTATTCGCCTTTGCAGTTCGGGCAGTTTTTCCTGACACTTCATACTTTTTCTGGGACGAAACAGTTTACCTAATGCATGGCAAGCTTTTAGCAGGCCATTTGGCCGGATATTCTGAGATTTCCATGCGGCCGCCGGCCCTTCCACTGCTTATCTCGCCGTTTTCTGGGCTGCCGTCTTACGAGCTTGCTTCCCGCCTGCTTGTTGCTTTCCTGAATTCGTTTGTTGTATTCCCTGTTTATTACCTCGCCAAATTCGTATTCAACAAAAAAACAGCCGTTCTGGCTGCTGTAATAATTGCTCTCCTGCCGGTTCACATCCTTAACAGCCGGTGGGTGATGACCGATGCCCCTGGTGCTATGCTGGCATTTTCCTCAGTTGCGGCTTACCTTATGGGGTTAGGCGAAGGAAGGGGAGGCAGAAGATTTCTTGTTTACGCAGGTGGTGTCTTTGCTGCCCTGGCGGTAATGATGAAGTTCACCAACCTTCTGCTTTTTGTGCTGTTGCTTCCGCTGCTGCTGTTTTACATCAAGAAGCGGTTCAAGGACATCATTATCAGCTTAGCGTCGGGTGCTTTAACGCTGCTTCCGTACATGGTCTTCAGCGCGCTGCGTTTCGGAGGGCCCCTCTCAGCATTCTCAAGCGCTTTTTTCGTTGTTGGGCAGCACGACCCTGTAAGCTTTGGCTTTTTTCTTTTCACGCTTAGGGATAGCTTCGGCCTTCTGGCGCTGTTCCTGACCCTTGGCATCCTTCTGTGCATCCTGATTAGCCTTGCGCGCTTCTTTACTCCGTTTCCAGCATTTGCCAACCTGCGCAAGTCGCTAGCGTTCCCTCGTTTGTTGCCTTACTTGCTGTTCTGCTGGCTTGTGGCGCTTGCCTATTATTTTCTTATAATGAGCCGCGGCGTTGTCAAGCCCCCGGGAATTGAATGGGAGGTTGAGCGCTTCCTGCTGCTCTTTGCGCTTTTTTCAGTTCCTTTCATTAGCTGCGGCATTGTTTGGTCAGCCGCATTTGCCTCTTCGCTATTTTGCCGTTATGGCAGCGCCGGCAGGATAGCTGCGGCATTAATTGTCATTTCCCTCACGCTCGCAGCCATAGCTGACCACTCGCTTTTGCTTTATCCGCAGCTGAAGCGCGCTTACGCGCCTGCAATTATTTATGAAGACGGGCTCCGGGAAGCGACTAAGGAGGCAGGGCTTTTCCTCCGGAACAGCAGCTTTTCTGAGTTCGGCTGCATTGGCAACTGCCCTCCAATCAGCTATTACTCTGGCAAAATGATGAGTGCTTACTTTACTGTTGCAGCTCTTGAGGAAGCCAATCAAAGCGCGGTCTTGGTCTCCGATGACCATCTTGGCAGCGTATCCGGGCGTTACAGCATTTCGGGCCAGTTCTGCAGCCGCAGGCGCTGCTTATACCTGGTGGTGCGGCGGTAAGAAATCAATCAGTCGCATTCGTAAGGAGACAAAATTTTTATACGCCCCGCTTAGCCATTATTGTGAATGAGACCAAATTCCCTCGTAACAGCTTTTGCGGCTTTTGCTGTCTGTCTTGTTGCTGCTTTCCTGTTCCTGCAGCCAGTTTTCAGCAATGTTGGCAACTGGGGCCTGTACGACTGGGACCAGCACTTCTTTTACCACGAATCTCCGAAAATCTCCCTGCTGGCCTTCCACCAGTTCCCGCTCTGGACGCCGTATTACTGCGGCGGGAACCTTCTCCTTGCAAATCCCCAGTCGCCTTTCCTGTCGCCTTTCTTTGCTTTTGTGCTGCTGTTTGGCTCTGTGGTTGGGCTGAAGCTTGAGGCGCTTGTTTACTTTGCAATCGGCCTTGGAGGCATGTTTTTGGCTGCGCGAAAGCTTGGCTGCAGTTCCTTGGCGTCTGTGTTTGCAGCAGTGGCCTTCATGTGCGGCAGCTGGTTTGCCGTGAGGGTGGTTGTAGGCCACACCACCTTTTTTCCCTTTGCGCTGCTTCCGCTGGTTTTCCTTTTTTACGTTAATGCAGCCTCAGCTTCAGCATTATCATCAGCGGTAAGGTGGGGCGTTGCAGCTTCTGTTGCGCTTGCAGTCATGTTCCTTTCGGGAGGGATTTACCCCTTTTACGCTGCTGTTCTCCTGCTTGTTTTGTACTCTGTGCTGGATTCTGTGGCCATGAAAAAGATTGCCCCTGTGGCAGCTGTGGCTGCGATGCTCATTTTTGCCGCGCTTTTGGCGTCGGTGAAGCTTGTTCCTGTGGTTGACTTCACCGCAGGCGTCAGCGCAGACAGGGACACCCAGCTGACATCGCCTGGAATTGTGATGAAGTCGTTGCTTTCAAGGGACCAGGACATCCCTAAAAATGACCTCAAGACAGGCCGCGACCTTGTTCCTGAAAGTACGCAAAAGTATTATGATACCCTGGCAGGCAAGCTGCCGTGGGGCTGGCACGAGTACTCTGCCTATCTTGGAATAATTCCCCTGCTTTTGGCAGCCCTGTCAATCATCACTTTCAGAAAGAACTGGAAGCTTATCCTTGCTGCGCTGTTTTTCCTGCTGCTGGCGTTTGGCACCTACCTGCCTTTCGGCTTGTGGCAGATTCTCAGGCAGCTTCCGTTCTTCAGCTCACTGCACGGCCCTTCAAGGTTCATAATTGTCTTCGTGTTTCTGGTTGCATTGCTTGCAGCAAAGTCTTTGTCGGGCCTGAAGATTTCCTCAAATGATAAGATACAAACTGCTTTTGTGGTGGTGCTTGTCATTGCCGTTGCCGCAGACCTTTTCCTGGTGTCAAGGCCGTTGCTTTCTACGGCTTTCCCGCTTGCGCCCTTAAAGGTAGGCACAACAGACCTTGGCACGCCTGAGTTTATACAGGCCGGCTCCTCCCTGCCAGAGCTTTCGCAGTACATAAACCTGCAGCGGGGGGTTGGCACGCTGAACTGCTACGAGCGCCTTCACATCAAAAACAGGGCCATTCCGCAGTTTATAGACGGTGTCCCATTCAACGGCTTCATTGGCAACGCCTACATTGCCGAAACTAACGAGTCGCTGAACTTCACTTATTTCTCGCCGCAGAAGATTTCGCTGAAGCTGCCAATAATCAAGTCAGGCTCCAAACTGATAATAAACGAAAACTATTACAAGGGTTGGAGCGCAAACGTTGCAGGTGATAATAGTAACAAGGCGTTTTCCTTCGCAGGCCTTCTGGCTGCTAAACTAAGCCCTGCGGACTCCGGCAGGGAGATTGTTTTCAGATTCTCCTCCCCGCCTTTCATGGTCGGAGCTATAATCTCATTAATCGCAGCAGCAATTGCGATAGTTCTGTTCCTTAAGCCAAACAAAGCAGCCGCTGTTGCAGGGCCTGCTGCCAAAATCCTGAAGAAGCTGGAATCCTATGTTTTCAGGCAGTCGTAGACATCATATATTTGGGGCAAATCGCGCCAGCTGTACTGGAACTCTTTCGCGAGCTCGCAGTTATTTTTGACAAAGCCCATGAATTTGTCCTCTGTTCCTATCCCAAAGTCAACATAAGCGCCCTTCTGCACTTCAATTCTCCTGAGCAGCACAAGCTTCAGCCCTTTTTTGCTAATTGCTTCCTGGAGATGCTGCAGCGTTGCGTCCAAGTCAGTGGCTCCGGACACATACCTCATCGCGTTGTTGTCCACGTAGTTCAGGGCAATTTCCCGTCCTGAAAGCAGCGATATCAGGGGCACTGTTGAATCATCCCCAAAAATCGCCTGGCCTTCAAGGCTGTTTTCCCTCACATAAGCCGCAACATCATTCGCTATGGGAAAATCCTGGAAATCGTAGCTGTTAAACTGCCTTACAGCTGAGAATCCGCCCAGGATTACTATCGCTGCCATTGCTGCTGCAGCCAGTTCCTGCCTTAGTTTCAGCCTTCCAGCAAGCACCTCGTAAGCAGCCAGTAACCCATATCCCCCTGCAATCGCCAGGAACGGAAAAGCGTACAGCAGGTAGTAGTTGAATGCGCTCTTCATTAGCGGGAAAGCCGCAATGTAGGCTGCTGCAACAGCCAGCGGGAGCAAAGCGCTTATTTTAGCCCTGTATCTTGAGATGATTGCTGTGGCAGCTGCAGCAAAGAGCAGCCAGTTGGTTTTTATAATCCTGAAGAATATTGCTGCCTTGTCAACATTCTCTGCTGGCTTGTTCAAGTGATAAGTCAGTACCTGCCTTATGAATTCGCCTTT
>JAHFTU010000005.1:4508-23638 GCA_023269295.1 Candidatus Woesearchaeota archaeon
AGAAAGACGGCAGCAATAACTAAGAAAATGAGCCAGCTCTTGTCAATCTTCACGCTTTTCATTTATCCTGCCCTTAACAGTTTCTCTATCTCTTCTATAAACAGGACAACTTCTTTTTGCAAGAACTCTTCAGCTTCAGCTTTGTCTATGTAATCGCTCAAGTTATTTCTGTAGTTAAATGCTATTCTGGCATTATACGCTCGCGACAATGCTTTCGCGAGGTCTTCCCTATTAAGCATTTTTGAGAAGAAAATCTGGGCGCACTTGTGGTCTGTTATAGAGTATCCCTGTTTGGCAATAAGTGCCGTTGCTGCATGTTCCATTGCAAAAAAGCCGAGAGTAAAGACAATGTAAGGCGTTTTTCCGTCCAGAATCTGCTTGGCGCCTTCCAGGAAATAGCGCGAATTTGACCACGAATTCCTGCTTTTGTTTTCCCGCTCAAGCTGCGTCTGTAATGGAGTGGCTCCTGGTTTCTGTACGATTTCCCGTTCCCGCAGACATTCGTCTGCAAATTTTGTTTCATCCATAGTGCTGTTTTCCATCGAAATAAAGGTCAATGCTTCCGCGATTCACCTGGTCTATAAATGCTGTTTTCATGGTAAGTTCTTGGGCATATCGTTCGGCTGTCATAAACACAGGGTTGATCTTGGTTTTTAATTTCTTGCCATATTTCTCGCAGGCAGCCAAAACGGTGTTTTCATCTCTGGGATTTTTTCCCCACAGAATTATCAGCAAGTCAATATCACTGGTAAGGGCCGCAGTCCCTCGAGCATGGCTTCCGAAAAGCTTTATGGATTGAATGTTTCCATTATTGTCAACTCTCATTTTGTCAACAATTGCAGAGCCAACAGATTCCAGCATGTTCCACACAGCCAAAATAACAACATTCCTTCTCTCAGTTAGCTTCTCCCTGCCAAATAAGCCAACTATTTGCTCGTGATATGGGTGATTCACGTTTAGCCTGTACGCCTTAAGCTTCCCCTTGGAGCCTATTTCAACAAGCACGCCATGCATCAATAAACTTTTTACCTCCTTATGTAAAATCCCCCTGCTCAGCCCTGTTTCCTTTTCAAGTTCGTTCAGCGTAAAGCCGGCTGCAATCTCGGTTAACGTCCTGAGTATCTTGACCCTTGAGCCAGTCCCTAAAAGGTTTTCAATAAACATGCGAGCCACCATTAAAACAACAGTATATTCAATATTTTGAATATAAGTGACTTATACTTATATTTAAACCTTTCTATGTTCAATAAATTGACTTTTACTTGTTCTATTTATAAAGAAATAACATAAATATTCAACAAAATGAATTTTCTGGTTGGGTTGGGTAGGTTGGATGTGATCACTGGTTCAGGCATAGGCCAACCGCTCAAACATCAGCCCAAAAATAATCTTCTCTTTATACTGCAACTCCTGAGGTATTTCATAATGCATAGAAATCACCTAAACGATTTTCCCGTAAAATATGTTGTGCTTGTCGCTCACTATTTTTACCTTCAGTTTCTCGCCTTCTGCCAGTTTCCTTTCGCAGTCCGGGAGCGTTATTATTCTCTCTGCCGCAGCGGCTATATATTCTTTCGGATACCTTCCCTCGGAAATTACCACGGCCTTGACGACCTGCCCTTTCCTGAACGGCTTGGGCTGCGGCTGCGTTTTTATTATGTCATAGTCTGCTGCTGCGAATATGAGCTTTGAGCCGTATTCTTTCTCAAGCTGTTCCAGCCTGGTGTAGAATTCCGGCCAGGGGATTTGCTGAGCGTCCTTCGGGTTCCTGCCTTGCCTGTAGTAAAGGTAGTTCTGCATGGTTGTTGCAGCCCCAATCTCCTTTGCGAACTGCACGATTTTTCCCATCTCTGCTTCGTTGTAACCGCCAACAACAACAGGCGCGAGCGACACTTTTATTGCTGTTTTGGCGGCGAAGGCAGACATCTTCTTCACTTTCTCAACATCATACCCGCCGTGGCCTTCCATTACCTTGGCAACTTTAGGGTCAATGGCGTTAAGCGATATGTTCATCATGGTCAGGCCTGCAGCCGCCAGCTCGTCAATGAACGCCTCGCTGAGCTTGGTGCCGTTTGTTATGAGCGTTATTGTCTTCACGGCTGCTATTGCCTTCAGGTCGCTTATCAGCTGCGGCAGCGGCTTATAGAGCGTTGGCTCGCCCTGGGAGTTTATTATGATATGGCAGCCGCATGCCTTGAACTCCACAAGCTTCTTGACCTCTGCAGCGAGGTATTTCTCGTCAATGATTATCTCGGTTGTTTTCTTTGAGGCAAGGCCTTCATCCACAGAGCAGAATATGCAGTTCATGTTGCAGCCAGTCAGCGGCCTGACCTCAATCATGTTTGTATTTCGGTCGATTATGCCAAAGCTTGTTGTGCCTGTCAGTGGTATGCCTGAGTAGCGGTGCACGTAAAGCGTTTTCTTTCCGGTTGTGGTGTTTGTGAGGTTGCTGAGCCCGTCGTTTAGCAGCGCATTGAAGCCGTTCCTCGCATCATTTTCATTTACGTTTTTGAATTCTATGCTGTTGCGGTTACTGTCAGGTATCTCAAATTTTCCTATGCTTTCCAGGACTGACCGTTCCACTTCAAAATTGTAGTTGCCGAGAAATTCCACTACGACGGTATTCATGCCTTTTTTGCTGAACCTTAGGTCCTCGAACTTGAGCGTTGCCATATGCGGTGGAGAATGAGGGCGGATTATTAAGCTTTCTACACAGGATTCTCCGCATTATCTGCCTCTTTGCATTCGCGCTTAGTTTATCGACCGAAAAGCTTAAATAGTAGATGTCACAATAATGTTACACATGTCACAAAAAAATTACAAAATGAGGATTATCGAAGCTTTGTTGAGGAAAGAGAATCACATTAGGGGCTTGGCTAAGGTTTTGGGCACAAATCAGACAACAGTATCTAGGAAAGTTTTGGAGTTATACGGTGCTAATACTGTTGACTACAGATTTGAGGGTAAAAACAAGGTATTTTTTTTGAAGGAAACGTTGGAGGCAAAGCAGTATGCCTGCATAGCTGAGCTTTACAAACTTCTTGCAGCGATTAAAAAGTACTCCAGATTGCGGCTTATTGTTGAAAAAATCCGTAGCAACAGTAAAATTACTCTGGCCGTTCTTTTCGGTTCGTATGCCAAAGGAACTGCCAACAAGGAAAGCGATATTGACGTCTACATTGATACAACAGATAGAAGCTTAGGGGGCGAGGTTTCACTTATAGATACTAAGCTTAGCGTGAAGATAGGCAGCTATGCCAAGCAAAGTCTTTTGATAAAAGAAATTGAGAAAAATCATGTTATTATTAAAGGCGTAGAGGATTACTATGAAAAAAGCAAATTTTTTGGTTAAGCTTGCTAGAGAAGGAAAGCTGCAAGTAATTGAGCCGAATGCAGATGTCGCGAATGCATATCTACAGAAGTCAGGAAAATCCTTATCTTCCGCAAAGGCATTGCTAGTGATTGGAAACCTTGAAGATTCTGTCGCTTTGGCTTACTATTCCATGTACCATTGTCTTCTTGCGCTTCTTTTCAGGGTAGGAATCAAGTGTGAGAACCACGCTGCTGCTATCTTCCTGCTCACAAGCGTTTTTGGTCTTGATAATAAGGAGATATCTAAAGCAAAATCTGACAGGGTTGACAAACAGTATTATGTTGACTTTGCTATTAGCAAAAGAGAGACGTCAGAATCAATAGCTGTTGCAGAAGAATTTATCGCAAATCTGGCAGATTTTATCGCGCGAGTCACTGAGGAAGATGTGAAAAGGTTTCGCGAAACTGCAAACGCATTGGTTCAGCCAACAAAATAGCAATTGTCACGCCTGAGCTATCTCTTCAGCCCGGCCTTTTGTGATGAGGACTTCAGCAATCTCCTTGGGCAGGTTTGCAATGTCTTCCTGGTCAAACGGGCCGTAGACCTCAAGCTCCTTTCCCACGAATCTGGGAACTGGGTGTAGGAACCTGATGAGCCTTGTTGCTGCCGTGGCTGCAGCTGCCGCGCTTTCATTTCCGCTTCCGCTTGTGCCTGCTGGGAAGTTTGTGCCGGTTATCGCGCTTGTTGCTATGCTGGTGATTGTCCTTGAAGCTGCCGCCAAAGCTTCAGCCCTGGCTTGCTTGTCCTCAGTGTTCAGGTTTGGCGCCTTTGCTTCCAGAAGGCTGGCAAGCACTGCATTTCGGAACAGGTCAAGCTGGCTTACGAGGCCTTCAAACATGGCTCTTTCTTCAGCGAGCAGGGCGGTTGTGTCTATTATGTCTGCCGCAGCCCTTGACCTTGCAAGTGCCATGTTGATTATTTTTTTCTCCCTTCGGTCGTAAAGCTCCCGTATGAGCCTGTTGATGTTTTGAAGCTGGCGGCTTGCCCTTTCCTTTTCCTCAGCGCTTTGCACGCTCAGCATGCTGCGCTTTTCGCTTAGGTAGCCAGCCAGGTCTGCGAAGAAGTTTGGGCTGAGCGCCTGCAGCTCGTCCCTGGATTTTTCCCTTACCACAAGGTCAAAAAGCGCTTCGTAAGTTACAGTTATCCTGCCGGACTGCTCCCGCTGTTGGCCTTGCGTTTCCATTATGTTTCCCCCAGCTTCCTGCTTTCCTGTCGGTCTATATAAAGGTTTTTCTGCACTACCTTTGTGGTAGTGAGCTTAAGTTAACTTTATAAATTATCCAATCTCACCGCCATGAAGTGACTTTAAATGGTTGACGCGGGCAATTTGGAAAAGCTAGTGCAGAGTGTTGATGAGCTATTTAGAATACCAATTCTAAACATTGAAGACCCTTCTGCCCGCGCTAATTCTGCCGATTTGCTTTCACACGCAGCCCTTAAGGCGAGTTACCTGATGCTGTTGTCGTCAGGCATGCTTCAGGATGGGAAATTCATCGCCCACCGCTTCCTTCCGGAGGCAGTAAAGCCGTTTTTGGAGCAGCTTGTAGTAAGAGACTTGACTTATGAGGAGCTGCAGCGAAACCTTGCTGTTAGGCGCGAACTGAGGCGCGGCATCGTAAGCATGGCAAGGAAAAATCCGAGTTACTTGAAGGAGTTCATGGGAGCGCTTCGCCTGTATGTCAATAACACGTTTTATGATCCCGCCACTGGGCAGGTTCATGAGGATTTTTCAGATGCTGAGACAAATCACTCCACTGTTACTAGGCTGACCGCTTACAAGGTAGCCCCCGAGGTGTTTCGTGAGGCGTCGCTTAGCCTGGTTGGGGAGGGGAAATACATACTTGGGATAAAGCCTTCAGGAATTGTTACGAGAAGAATCAGGGAGCCTCCCCAGAACATCGCAGCTTGGGGTGAGTGGCAGGAGAAGTGGATGGCCCTTGCAGGGCATGCCCTTTCATTCCTTGAGCTTGACACAGTTTCGCTGGACAGGATTGTTGGTGAAGCAGACGTCTGGAGCGGCGTCGACGTAATCGAAGGATACCCGCGCATCAGAAATGCAGCTGAGAGTGCATGGAGAATGTTAAAATTCGGGTACGACAACAAGGTTTACTTCCGTCCAATCCCTCACAGGTTTGTCCTGTCTGACAGGAGAGGCAACTACAGGAAAGGGCAGTCAATGACTGAGATAACAGTCCTGGACCTTGGCAACGCAGCCAATGGCGTGCTATACAAGATTCGCCACAATGACAGCTCAATAGCGATTGGCAGACTAATGCTGTTTGACCCGGAAAATTCCGAGTTTGGCTTCACGCAATCAAACATGCCACAGCTGATTGGCTTGTCCCTAAATCCGGACATGGAACCTTTTTACGCCGCATGCTCAATAGTTGCAGCGCAGGCTCGCGACATGATGGTTAAGGTGGTTGTGGAAAGGAACGAAAAAAGGCCTTACTTTTCAATGGCTGCCATTCCGCCTGACGGCACTACACCTTCCGAGCATGTTATAATACTTCCAAGAACGCAGTTTGTCTATAACACCGACCCAAATCTGAGCTCCAGTGAAGGCAGTAGGGTAAGCAGGCTGGTCAGGACGGAGTTGTCCCGCTTCATCGGTCCCCACCCTCTCAGGCTGAGGCCTGGCAGTCGGCCTGATCCCCAAAAGGTGAGCATTGCAGTTCTGCACGGCGTTCCTCTTGCACCCAATCAGACATACAGGGGAGGATCACAAGGCTACTGGATAGGCAATGGCAACAACCCTGAAGCGCATAATGACAGGCTTTTTAGGAGCAGATCGGCAATGGAACTGCTATATAGCAGCAAGGTCGCCGCCAAGGATACCCAAGCTGTTTCCGGAACTGATAATGCTGCCTCGCTAAGGTCTGTGTAATTTCTGCCAGCTTCCATACCCTTCCGCAATCTTTTTAAACACCCTTCTTGTTCTCAGTCCAACATGAAATTTCCAAAGTCAGTCAAGCGGTTCTGCCCTACCTGCAGGAAGCACACTGAGCACAAGGTTTTCCTTGCAAAGAAGAAGGCGCCAAGCCCGCTCAAGTACGGCTCCAAAGTTCGTGCCAGAAGGAGAGGGCGAGCCAGGGGTTCCGGCAACCTGGGAAGGTACTCCAAGCCGCCGGTTACCCAGTGGAAGATGACTGGCAAGAAGCAGACAAAGAAGACCGACCTCAGGTACCTGTGCAGCGTCTGCGGCAAGACCCACATGCAAAAGGAAGGCCTCAGGATAAAAAAAGTTGAGTTTGAATAGTTCTTAGATAACTTTTTAAACACGCCGTGTTTTCTCGTCGTTGGGTGATTTTAAGATGGTCAAGGTTAAGGAGCCAACTTCAAAGTTTGTCAAGGTCAGATGCCCGAAGTGCAAGAATGAGCAGATAATTTTTGGCAAGATTTCAACTGCGGTTGCGTGCCTGGTTTGCGGCAAGCCGCTTGCTGACCCGACCGGCGGGAAGTCAAAGCTCAAGGCAAGGGTTTTGGAAGTGCTTGATTAAAAGTCAGGTGGGGGAACCAGGATATGCTTCTTAAGAAAAAAGGCTTTCCGGAGCAGGACGAGCTTGTTTACTGCATTGTCACCAGCGTGCAGAGCCATTCTGTGTTCGTTAAGCTTGAGGAATACGGCCTTTCAGGAATGATTCACATTTCAGAGGTCTCCCCCGGAAGGATAAGGAATATCCGCGATTTTGTTGTTGAGAACAAGCCTATCGTGTGCAAGGTTGTCGGCGTCAACCAGGAGCGCGGCCACATTGACCTTTCTTTAAGGCGAGTCACCGAGAGCCAGCGCCGGGCAAAGGTCAATGACATAAAGCAGGAGCAGAAGGCAGAGAAGATTGTTGAGCTGATTGCAAAGCAGCTCAATGTCCCTGTTCCGCAGCTTTACGCGCAAATTTCAGAGAAGATTTCTGGCAAGTTCAGGTCGCTTTTTGAGACTTTCATGGCGATAGCTAAGGAAGAGGCATCGATTTCTGATCTTGCCCTTCCAAAGGACGTTGCGGACTCCCTGAATGATGCTGTCATCCAGAGGATTAAGCCGCCTATTGTTGAGATAAAGGGCAAGCTTGCCATTTCAAGCTATGCTTCTGATGGCGTTTCGCTGGTGAAGGATGCGCTGAAGATTGCGGAGAAGGAAGGTGCTTACGTTTCTTACCTCGGCGGGGGGACTTACCTGGTCAAGGTCACGGCTGAGAACTACAAGTCAGCCGAGCAGATGATTGCCAAGGCAACATCAGCTGCTGCCAGCTTTATCGAGGGCAAAGGCGGCGAGAGTAATTTTGTCAAGAGCGTAAAATGAACCACATAATGTTCTGCCAGAACTGCAAGAGTTATATGATAATGGAACAGTGCAGCTGCGGCTCAAAGACAGTAATTCCAAAGCCAGCTAGGTATGGCCCTGAGGACCCTTATGCTTCCTACAGGAGGACGGCAAAGGAAGCGCAGCTTAAGTCAAGAGGGTGGCTGTAAGCATGTCAACATGGACAGTCAGGCAGTTTCCAAAGAGCGTTCCAAAGCTCTCCAAAGCAGTGCTCATAGCAGGCCTTCCGGGAATAGGAAATGTTGGCAAGGTCGCTGTTGACTTTATGGTTGAGGAGCTCAAGGCCGAAAAGCTTTACGATTTCTTTTCCTACAGCCTCCCGCACTCTGTGTTTGTCACCGAGGAAAACCTTGTTGAGCTTCCCTCAATATCGCTCTACGTCAAGAAGGGAGCTGGAAGGAGGCATGACCTACTGTTCCTTGCTGGTGATGTGCAGCCGATTGATGAGGAATCATGCTACTCTTTTTCTGATACTGTGCTAGATTGTTTTACAAAGCTTGGCGGCGTCCAGGTGGTTACCATTGGTGGCATCGGCCTTCCGGCTGTCCCGAAAAAGCCAAAAGTTTACTGCACAGGCACTTCAAAGGAAGCAGTCCAGTCCTTCAAGACAGTTGGCATTGAGCCCAGCCTGTACGGCATTGTCGGCCCAATAATCGGCGTTACCGGAGTCATGCTCGGCCTTTCAAAGAGGAGAAGCATCCCTGCTGTGTCGCTGCTTGCTGAAACATTCGCCCACCCGATGTATCTTGGCATTAAGGGCGCAAGGGAAGTGGTTACAATCCTTAACGACAAGCTGTTTCTTGGCATCAACATAAAAGAGCTTGACAAGGAAATAAGGGAGATGGAATCCGAGGCAGCCAACAGGACAATGCCAGCTGACCTGCCGAAAGCACTCCGTGGAATTGGCAAGGGCAGGGCAGGCGAGGACGTCAGCTACATTGGGTAAAAGTAAAGCTAGTCATAAATATCTTCTTCCATTTCTTCCAGCTGCTTTGGAGTAAGGTTGCACTTGTACTTTTCTGCTTCTTTGAAAAGTTTTTTAAGTTTTTCTTTACAAAGCGTCATCTTTTTCTCACCATATGTTGCATCAAGCAAAAGCTTATAAATATTACTAGTCTGACACGTTTCATGTCTTTCCGCATAAAAAAGGTGCTTGCCCGCGAGATTCTTGACTCCCGTGGAAATCCGACGGTTGAGTGTGATGTTGTCCTGCAGGGCGGTGCCATTGGCAGGGCCGCTGTTCCTTCAGGCGCCTCAACAGGAAAGCACGAGGCGCATGAGCTCCGCGATGGCGGCAGGAGGTTCCACGGCCTTGGAGTACTGTCTGCAGTTGACAACATAAACTCTTTAATTTCAAAAAAAATTGCTGGCATGGATTGCAGCAGGCAGGGCGCGCTTGATAGCCTCATGATAAAGCTTGATGGCTCTGCAAACAAGTCCCTCCTTGGGGCAAATGCGATTCTTGCCGTCAGCCTCGCGGCAGCAAGGGCAGCAGCAGTCGCATCAAAAAAACCGCTGTATTCATATTTGTCAGATAGTATCATCACGCCAGCAGCTGCAGCTGGAAATAAAAAACAGCTCCGCAGCAGACCAACTGCGTTTGTGCTTCCAGTCCCTTTCTGCAACGTAATAAATGGCGGCAGGCACGCTGGCTCCAGCCTTAAAACTCAGGAGTTCATGATTGTGCCAACAGGTTTTGACTCTTTCAGGGCAGCCATCACAGCTGCTTCAGAGATTTATCATGAATTAAAGTCGCTGCTGCAGCGAAGATTCGGAAAATCATCTGTGAATGTCGGTGATGAGGGCGGCTTTGCGCCGCAGCTCTCCACTGCTCATGAGGCGCTGTCAATCCTTGAGTCGGCAGTCGCAGCAACCGGCTATTCTGGTAAGGTCCGGTTTGCAATTGACGCTGCAGCGTCAGAGTTTTACAGCGCCAAGGAGAAGGAGTATGAATTGCAGTCAGGAAAATTTTTTACTTCCGCAGAGATGGTTGATTACTACGTGAAGCTTGCAAAGGAATTTCCAATCGTGTCTGTTGAGGACCCCTTTGAGGAAGAATCCTTCGGGCCTTTTGCCGAGCTGACCAAGCGGCTTGCGATGATGAACGTGCAGGTTGTTGGCGATGACCTTCTTGTTACCAATGTTGACAGGATAAGGGAAGCAGTCAGGCGCAGCTCCTGCAACTGCCTTCTCCTCAAAGTGAACCAGATTGGCACTCTGAGCGAGGCAATCGCAGCGGCAAAGCTCGCGATGACTGAGGGATGGCGTGTCATGGTAAGCCACAGGAGCGGCGAAACTGAAGATACTTTCATTGCTGACTTGGCGGTTGCGCTGGGCTGCGGGCAGATAAAGTCAGGCGCCCCGGCAAGGTCTGAAAGGACGGCAAAATACAACCGCCTGCTGAGGATTGAGGAGGAGCTTCAGGCAGCAGGGAAAAAGTTTGTTTACGGAGCAATTTGAAAATGGCAAAGCTGGTTTTTGTGGTCATGGACGGCCTGGGTGACAGGCCTGTTGCAGAGTTTGGCGGCAAAACGCCTTTAGAAGCAGCCCACACGCCCGCGCTTGACAGCCTTGCAGCCAGGGGAAGCGGAGGAATGCTGCGCGTTATTGAAGGCGTTGCCCCTGAGTCTGACGCTGCTGTCCTCACGCTTCTTGGCTATGACCCTCATAAGTATTATACGGGCAGGGGCCCCTTGGAGGGTTTCGGTACCGGCGCAAAATTCAAGGCAGGAATGCTTGCTTTGCGCTGCAACTTTGCAACAACAGCTGACGGCAGCAGCCTTTTGGACAGGCGCGCCGGAAGGACTTTAACCAGTAAAGATGCAGCGTCATTGGCAGCTGCAATCAATAAAAAAGTAAAATTAATCAATGCAAATTTCAGGTTCTACGCGTCGGTTGCCCACCGGGGCGTGCTCGTTATTGCCGACAAAAAAATAAGAAAGTTGTCTGCAAACGTCACAAACACTGACCCTGCCTATGAGATTCGCAATGGACTGCCAAATGCACTTAGCAGCTTTGAAAAAAAGGTAAAGCTTGCAGTTCCTCTGGACAAGACCCCTGCGGCAAGGAGGGCTGCCGGGCTGCTTAATGAGTTCACGGCAAAGGCGTATGCTGTAATGGACAGGCATCCTGTCAATATCAGTCGCAAAAAGAAAGGACTATTATCTGCCAACACTATCATATGCAGGGACGCTGGCAACAAGCTCCCTCCCCTTTACAACATCTCTAAGAAGTATGGCAGGAAGTGGGCGCTTCTTGCTGACATGCCCCTAGAAATTGGAATTGGGGAGCTTGCAGGCATGAGCCTTGTTCACCTGCCACTGCCAACATTTACAGCAGTTGATTATAAAGTCCGCGTTGAAAAGACGCTCGATGCTTTGAAGAAGTTTGATTGCCTCTACATCCACATCAAGGGCCCTGACCTTTTCGGCCACGATGGCGATTACAAAGGGAAGAAGCAGTGCGTTGAGGAGGTTGACAAATTCTTTTTCACGCCGCTGCTGGAAAAAATTGACTTGAAGAATGTTGTCATTGCCGTTACTGCTGACCATGCAACCCCGTGCGAAATGAAAGGCCACTCTGACGACCCTGTGCCTTTTATCATCTCCGGAGGGAAGGTGAAGTCTGACTTTGTGGAGCGCTTTGGCGAGAGCTACTGCCAGAATGGCGGCTTTGGCACTATAAAAGGAAGCGATTTTATGGGCAGGGTCATGACAGAAACCTTTAAATAAGTCCGCTGCTGCAGATGTTTTAACATTTTTGATAGTTTTTTGATTGACCTTTCCACGTCGCTTCGGCGACGGGACCAGTCGTCATGGACGACTTGGTTTAGCAAAAAGGTCATTAGGTGTAAAACCCATGGCTGTTGCAGTATCAACATTGTACGTTCTTGCCTTTGCCGGCAGCATTGTTGCGCTGTTGTTCGCTCTGCTGTCCACCATGAAGGTCCTCAGGCAGGATTCAGGCAATGAGTCAATGCGCCAGATTTCTTCAGCCATAAGAGAGGGAGCGGTTGCTTACCTTAACAGGCAGTACAAGACCGTGGCAGTTATTACCTTTATTCTTGCTGTTGTAATTGCTGTAGCCCTAAAATCATACGTGCTTGCCATTGCGTTTGTGCTCGGAGCATTCCTCTCTGCCCTTGCCGGCTACATTGGGATGATGGTTTCAGTGAGGGCAAATGTGAGGACAGCGCAGGCAGCAACCCGCAGCCTGAAGGACGCTTTTGATGTTGCCTTTACAGGAGGGTCTGTTACAGGCTTTGCAGTTGCAGGGCTTGGCTTGCTTGGCGTAAGCGTCCTGTTCTTAATCCTTAAAGATCCCCATCTTCTTATCGGCTTTGGCTTTGGGGCCAGCCTTATCAGCCTGTTCGCGAGGGTTGGAGGCGGGATTTATACCAAAGGCGCTGATGTGGGCGCTGACCTTGTGGGCAAGGTTGAAAAGAACATTCCCGAGGACGACCCAAGGAACCCTGCAGTTATTGCTGATAATGTTGGCGACAATGTTGGTGACTGCGCCGGCATGGCTGCTGACCTTTTTGAGTCTTACATTGTTACAATCATAGCGGCAATGCTTCTGGCGTGGACAGCGTTTGGCGCTTCCCCAGCAACAAACGAGATTATTCTTCCGCTTGTTTTAGGCGCAGTTGCCCTCCTGGCATCTGTCATCGGCAGCCTTTTTGTGAAGGCCTCTGACGCGAGCAGGATATGGCCTGCGCTCAACAACGGCATACTCATCAGCGCTGGCCTGTCAGCCGTTGGCTTTTTCATTGTTAACAAGCTCATGTTTGGCCACTACAAGTATTTCCTATCTGCAATCGTCGGCCTTGCAGTTACCGTAGTAATTGGCTACGTTACAGAGTATTACACTTCCACAAGCCGCAAGCCGGTCCAGCAGATTGCAGAGTCAGCAAAGACAGGCCCTGCAACCGTAATCATTCTTGGAGTTGCTAAGGGCATGGAGAGCACTTTGGTTCCTGTCCTGGCTATTATTGTAGGCGCATTCCTTGCTTTCACTTTTGGCGGCGGATTTTATGGGGTTGCAATTGCTGCAACTGCAATGCTCGCAATGACTGCTATAATAGTGGCAGTTGATGCTTACGGCCCGATAACTGATAACGCTGGAGGAATCGCAGAAATGAGCAAGATGCCTGAGTCTGTCAGGAAAATTACAGACCCGTTGGACGCTGTTGGCAACACCACAAAGGCAGTTACTAAAGGATTTGCGATTGGCTCAGCAGGCCTTGCAGCCCTTTCCCTTTTTGCAGCGTACAGGGACATTACCCACACCACAGTCATCAATATCTACGACGTTCGTGTCGTTGTCGGCCTTTTTGTCGGCGGGCTGCTGCCTTTCATCTTTTCGTCTTTGACCATGAGGGCAGTGAGCAACGCTGCCATGGGCATGGTTGCCGAAGTTAGGAGGCAGTTCAGGGAAATACCCGGCCTGATGAAAGGCAAGGCCAAGCCTGATTACGCAAGGTGTGTGGACATAAGCACAAAAGCAGCCATGAAGGAGCTCGTGCTTCCCGGAGTAATTGCAGTTGCCTCTCCACTCATCATTGGCTTTGTGCTTGGCCCTGAAGCCCTAGGCGGCCTGCTTGCAGGTGCGATAGTTACAGGACTGCTGCTGGCGATTACAATGACAACAGCCGGCGCTGCCTGGGACAATTCCAAGAAGTATATTGAAGCTGGCAACCTTGGCGGGAAGGGCTCTGATGCCCACAAGGCAGCTGTTGTTGGCGACACTGTCGGCGACCCCTTCAAGGACACCTCTGGCCCAGCACTCAATCCTCTAATCAAGGTACTTAATACGATTGCGCTGCTGGCAGCTACGCTGATTGTGGCGCACCACTTATTTTAATTGAATGGATGCGCCGGGAGCGCAACCCTTTTGCCGAAAAGGGTTGATCGAAAAACGTTTTTTGATTGACCTTTTTTCTAAAAAGGTCACCCGCAGGACCTCTGGTGAAGTCACTCGCTTCTGAAGCGAGCGCGTTACCTGATTACGCTACCCCGGCGTGGAGTTATATTGAATGCGCTTTCTTAATATGGCTTTCTGCCCTTTTACTCAAATTATTTTGCCGATATTGAAGAGAATTTGACACGGTCCGGATTATTTTCGCTTTTTGCCTCATTTTTTGAATTATTTTCAAGAATGCCGAAATTTTTCCTCGCAACTTTCCGCAAAGTTTATTAAGGAGCTTGCATTTATACGGCTTTAGACATCTGGCGAAGTTTAGGCGTCTACCGATTACGCCTTTTTTCTTTTTTGTTTTCTTCCATCTATCGCATGTCCGAAGAGAAGGCTTACGGCTCTGTGCGGTGAAATGCTCCGGCCGTGCCTCGCCCTAGCAGTTAGATGCGCTGCAAACTTCTATTACTGAAAGCGTTGAAAGATAAAAAGGTTGTGCACAGTTAACAGCCTGCCTCTTACGGACAAAGCACCCTTTTGCGATAAAGGGGAATTACGCTTTGCCTTTCTTGTCATACAAATGGGGATTTCTGTTAAAGGTTTCTATTACCTTTTCCAAATCCTCCAAGTCTTTCTCAGAGCGTGCAAGATGGCTATATGCGGTTTTGAATTTTATCCTCATCATATCCCTTAGCGGTGTTATTTCCATTCCACCGTTACTAGTTTGCCTAGTTATGATTAGTCTGTCAAAAAGGCTCATTACTGGTTCTAGCTGATTGTAAAACTCTTGTGGGTCTATGGTCACAAATGGACTTTTGGTCGTCTCCTTCAAATATCCCTCTTTTTTAAGTAAACTTTCAATTAGGGGTGGCCTAAAAATGGCCATTTCATTTTCTGTCAAATCGTGAAACGTGCTAGTTGATTGCCTGCATTTTTTGCAAGATAACCATATTATCATAGTTCCTTTTCTTTCTAAAGGGATAATCTTTATAATTGTATAATCGTGCTGACAATCCTGCTTAAATTTGAAAAAGTCAAAAAATCCCATTTTCCCAGCATAGTGCCAGTTTCAAGTTATTTAAGCCTTTTGCAAACAATCAGGTGATTATTTGTTTTTAGCTTTTCATACTTGAGAGAAGTCAGTGCTTTAATGGGGAGGATTATTTGCTACAAAATCCGTGCTTCCGCCAAGTCCCTGAAAGCGTTATCTTTGGTCAGTATTTTCAAGCCATAGGTTTGGGCTGTCGCAACTATGATGGAATCCATCATGCCCCACTTCTTGCCTGCTTTTTTCCTTTCGTAGTTCAGCTTTCCTGCTTCTATACTGATTGTTTCGGTGAGGGGCAATGTCTGTGAAATCCGCTTAATTTCCTTAATGGTTGCAGCTACATCTTCCCTGCCGCTTCTTAGGCACCACTGCGCAAGCTCTGCGATAGTGGCTATACTGGTAAAGTTTTCACTTCCATTTATAATATCCCTGACCTCTCTGCCTTTTTCAGTGCCTTCAATAAATTCCACCCACGCAGAAGTATCAAGAAGCATTTACATCCTTCTCTCACTGATATTCCTCTCTATCAAGCCGGTCTTCCCTATCCCTTTCAAACGGCTTTGCGTTCTTAATGCTCCCAAACAACCTGTTGATGGCCTCTAACTTTCTTTCCTTAAGGATGCTAACCTCTATCTCCTCCCCTTCCTTTATTCTCTCCTTAGCAATTACTTTCATCGGTATTAGCACTCCAAACGATGTCCCAACCTTCCTTACCTTTGCCTTGAACAACTCCGCCATAACCTATTATAATAAGTTATAATATATAAACCTATCGATGCTGTTGCAGTTTTTACGCGGCTAATTGGATTCATCAGCAGAGATTGTGATCTTGCTCTTCTTATGCCTTTCTGCCTTTTTTCCGCAAATCTTTAGGCAAGTCCGTATGGCCTTTGACTTATGTCAGAATTATTTCGCAAATATGGTGAATTTGTGAAAACTTTTCAGGCATTTTGAATTATTTTAATCTCGTTTTTTGGATTGAACCTTTTGCTAAAAGGGTCATGCTGCAAACAATTTTAAACTCTTTGGCATCTGCTGCGGTTATGCACATGGACCAAATCAAAGACAAAATCCATCAAAAGCTGCACGAGGCAGTTGCAGCTGCCGGCGTCACTGAGCTTCGGCCTGCGCAGGTAAAGGCAGTTGATGCCGGGCTTCTTGACGGCAAGAACCTTCTCGTATGCACACCAACCGCATCGGGCAAAACCCTTATTGCAGAATTAGCGGCTGTCTCGGCAATCCTCAACCATAAAGGCAAGGCGGTTTATGTTGTCCCCCTGAAAGCCCTTGCCAGCGAAAAGTTCAATGATTTCAGGAAGCGCTACGGCTCGTTCCTCAAGGTTGCGTTGTCCATTGGCGATTTTGATTCTTCCGACCCCTACCTGGCCGACTATGACCTTATCATTTGCACTGCCGAGAAGCTTGACTCGCTAATCCGCCACCATGCTCCCTGGGTAAGGATGGTTGCGGTTGTCGTGATTGATGAAATCCACATGCTGAATGACCCCGGAAGGGGGCCTACTTTGGAAATCCTCATCACGATGCTGCGGCAGCTTCTGCCAAAATCACAGCTTATAGGCCTGTCCGCAACCATTGGCAATCCCGAGGAACTGGCAGCGTGGCTCGACGCAAAGCTTGTAATTGATGCCTGGCGCCCGGTCAGGCTGCACCAGGGCGTTTACAGGGAGGGTGCAATTCATTTTAAGAAGTGACAAAACAGATTCCCTAAGCAGAAAGCCCCAGTGACTCAACAACTGCCTCGGCGCTGAACGGCGTCAGGTCGTTGTAGCCCTGCCCTGTTCCCAGAAACAGTATTGGCTTCTTTGTGACATAGCTCACCGATATTGCTGCCCCGCCTTTCTCGTCAATGTCTGCCTTTGACAGGATTATGCCGTCAATGCCTATTGCCTCGTTGAACTTCCTTGCCTGCTCAACGCAGTCGTTCCCGGTGATTGATTCCCCGACAAAAACCTTCATGTCGGGCTTTGCCACCCTGGCAACTTTTTGCATTTCAGCCATCAGGTTTACGTTGCTGTGCAGCCTCCCTGCGGTGTCAATGAGCACAACGTCAATGCCGTGCGCCTCGGCGTATTTTACTGCGTCAAACGCAACGGCTGCCGGGTCTGCGCCGTAGTCGTGCTTTATCAGCTTGACCCCTAGTTTATCTGCGTGCTCCTGGAGCTGGTGTATGGCTGCTGCCCTGAATGTGTCTGATGCTGCAATTACTACCTTGAGCTTTTCCTCCTGCAGCAGCTTTGCCATCTTGGCTATCGTGGTTGTCTTCCCTGACCCGTTGATGCCGACAAACATTATCTTGTAAGGCTTTTTCTCAACAGCAAGGTTCTTTATTCTCCCCTTAAAGTCGTAGCCTGAGGCGAAAAGGCCTTCGATGCTGGTGCGAAGCGTTTTCCTGATTGCATCTTCAATTTTTCCCCTTGGCAGGGGCTTGTCAACGAGCGATGACCTGAGGTCGCCCTTTATCTTGTCAATAACTTCCACTGCGGCGTTGTTTTCCAGCATTGCCACTTCAAGGTCCCAGAACATCTGCCCGAACTTTTCCTCGGAAATCTTTGTCGTGGTTACGGCTTCTGTAATCGCGCCTGTAATCTTCTCAAAAAAGCCCTGCTTTTTTGGCTCATCAGGTTCAGCAACTGGCGGTAATTCCTTTTTTGGTTCTTCAGTTCTTTCCTTGGCCTTAGCCGCAGCAAATGGAGCAATGCGCTCAACAGGCTTAATCTCTTCTTTCCTGGCTTCTGCTTTTGCAACAGCGGCAACAGGCTGGATGCGCTCCTCTCTTTTCTCTTTTATTTGGACCGCAGCTGGGGTTTCTTTTCTTATCTCGGTTTTAGTCTCAACAGCCACAGTGGGTTTTGCCGCCAGCTTTTCAGGTTCCTTTATTTCCGCAGCTTCTTTTGGCTCCTGCTTGACTTTCTCCGAGAACTTGTTTATTACTTCGCTGAGCTTTTTCTTGAGAAATCCGAACATTTTTTTTACCCTATTGATTTTTTGGTTGAGCTTTTTTGCCTGCCAAAAAAGGTCATTCCTGCATCATCTGCCCGAGCTCCCCTTCAATGCCCGCTGCATGGTCTGTAAGCTTGTTTAGCTCCTCCAGCATGTTTTCCTGGTAG
Organism: Candidatus Woesearchaeota archaeon; assembly: GCA_023269295.1. Taxonomy (GTDB): domain Archaea; phylum Nanobdellota; class Nanobdellia; order Woesearchaeales; family UBA10216; genus UBA10216. Next base: position 22,289 of record JAHFTU010000005.1, read on the forward strand.
CCAGAGACCTCCAGCAGCCTTTCCTTCAGCATGCCCTTTGCCTCTTCAACAGTTTTTCTGACGCATACGTTCCCGCCAACGTTCACAATCAGCTCATCGCCGCTGTCAAGGGTTGCGCTGACAAACATTCCCTCTGTTATCGGGGCAAGCATCTTCGCCTTTTTCTGCGAGCTCTTCAGGGAGTCAAGGCTTGTAATTGCATTCTCAAGTTCCTGCCTTTTCTCATCAAGCGCCTCAAGCTGCTGCTGGAGCTGCTTTATCTGTGCCGAAGCCATTCGGAGCTCTGCGTACTTGTCCTTTAGTATTTCGTCCTTGCGGTTCTTTTGGCTGCCGCTTTCTTTCGTCTGCTCTTTTGCGTTTGCCATAGCGTCTGGAAAACCCCGCAGTGTTTTTAAAGGTTTGTAGTGGCCTATTTAAAAAAAAGGTCAATCAGAAAACGTAACTAATTACTTCTTGTTGTTGGCTGGCTTGTACGGGTGGAGTGAGAATCCCCTTGCAATCCTTTCCACTGTGTCTGCAAGCATCGGCGCTACAGAGCTTATGTGGTAGTTCTTGAGCATCTTTTCCTGCGGTATCGGGATTGTGTCTGCAAATAGGAATCCTTCGACATCGCCGCTGTCGTTGAGCTCTTTGAGCCTTTCTGTTGCCGGGTCAGTCAGGAGAGGGTGGGTGCAGGCTACCCATATCTTGTTGGCTTTGTGGTTTCTCACTGCCTTCACTGCCTCAACCATGCTGCCTCCTGTGTCTATGAAGTCGTCAATTATTATGGCGTTCATGCCTTCAACTTTTCCTATGACGTTCATTGCGTTTGCCTTTTTCCAGTTTTGCCTGTATTTGTCAATGATTGCAATCCTTTCTGCCTGCATGGCGTTGGCAAGGTCCCTTGCCCTTTTTGCGCCGCCAGCATCAGGAGTCACAACTACTGTGTTTTCAATTTTCTTTTCCTTGAAGAATTCTGCAAACTGGTAAATGGCTGACAAGTTATCTACAGGGATGTCAAAGAAGCCCTCTATCTGCTGCGCGTGCAGGTCCACCGTGACAATCCTTGCCGCGCCGGCTGCTTCAATCATGTCTGCAATGACCTTGGCTGAGATTGGTTCCCTGCCTGTTTTCTTCTTGTCCTGCTTTGAATAGCCAAAGTAAGGGACCAGCAGGTTTATTGAGCTGGCTGACGCTCTCCTCAGAGCGTCCATCATAAGCAGGAGCTCCATGACATTGTCATTCACAGGCGGGCCTGTTGACTGGATGACAAAAACATCAGCTCCCCTGACAGACTCAAGAATCTCCACCCTTGTCTCGCCGTTTGGGAACTTTCCAATATCAGCCTTGACAAGCGGGAGGCCAACGTTC
>JAHFTU010000068.1 GCA_023269295.1 Candidatus Woesearchaeota archaeon
GCACAGGGACTTTGTCGCAAAATTCAAGTTCGCAAAGGTATGGGGCAGGTCAGCCAAGTTCGGAGGGCAAAAGTTCAAAATAGACCACAAGCTCGCCGACAAGGACGTGGTTGAAATACATTTGAGATAGTTGCTGCTTGCGCTGAAAAAGATTTAAATACCTAAAGCTGGGTTAATAATGGTGATGGAGGGAGACTATTACTTCAATCGTATGGGACAGCTGGTCTCTGAAGACGGTTCTGCAGTACTTACCCTGCCGGTCTCAAAAGACTCTGCTGCTTCTAACGGTTACAACGACTCAAAAATAATGGGTGACTCTCCTTGTTTGGTTTACGTTAAAGTAGGCAGTGTGTTGTATCTTGACCTTGAGCAGAGCAAAAAAAATTCCCCACCTTTGGTAACCGAAAGGATGATTATGGAAGCAGCTAGAGATGCCCACGGTGAATTACCTCTGCTGGGTGGGCTTGAGAAACGCGTTGTGGAGGAAAGGAGAAGACAGGCTATGGAACGATGGGTAAACCAGCTCAAAGAAGAGCGCCCAAAAAGGCGCCTTTTAACTACTTCTGCATTCCCATGAACTCGCCCCACATGCAAAAAACCAAAAGATTTAAATATGCTATTAACTAATAGTTAATAACTATTAACAAAATGGAAATAGGCAAAGCTAGAACCGGAATCCTGAAAATCCTGCTGAAGGACTTCACAATAAAGCCAATTGTGACTTCTTTGGCAAAAGAGGTTAGCATGAGCAGAGTAGGAACTTGGAAAGCCATTAAAAAAATACAATCGGAAAAGCTAATTATTCTTTCTCCAATCGGAACAGGGAAAACAAGTGCGTACAGTATAATTCTTAACTGGGGCAACCCTATCGTAGAAAAGACCTTGGCACTGACCTTGACTGAAGATGCCTTAAAAAACCAGAGATGGCGCACTAACTTTGCAGAACTAGAAGATAAAGTGGATTTCCTCATAATTTATGGCAGCATCCTTAACTCTCCAAAGGATGCCAATGATATCGACCTCTTGGGGGCAGTTTCAAACAAGCACAAATTTATGGAAATAGAAGAAACTGTTGCCAGAATACAAAAAACGCAGCATAAGAAGATTCATGCCTTGAATTTTACACAAACCGAGCTTCAGCAAGAGCTTGAAAGGCCAAATAAGGCGTTTATAGACGCCATAAAGAAAGGTGTGGTGTTATTCGGGCAGGAGAATTTTGTTAAGTTCATAAAAGACGTGAGAAAATGAAATTAAAGGAAGTCAAGGATTGCTTTGAAAACGCAATAAAAGACGAGAAAAAAGGCAAAAAGCACAAAGGCCTGCTGGTCACCAATCCGGATGACATGAAAGCAAAGGACTATCTTGCCAAGGCAAAGAGGAACTTAGAACTCTGCGATTTTTACAATGAAAAGGGGTTTGATTACAAGATTCCAGAAGAATGGTTTTACACACTTTACTATTGTGCACTTGCCATCCTGTCCAAATTCGGCATTGAAAGCAGAAGCCAGAAATGCACAGCTGCCTTTCTGCGATATGCCAAGGATAATGGCTTAATAGAGTATGACGATGAATTCATTGACAGGATAACAGTTTATAGCGATAAAGAAGAGAAGTCAGACGTGGACGAAAGAGAAGCCGCAAGGTACGGCTCATCCATAAAAAGCGAAGAGGTTGCAAGCAAATACGGGCGCATGACAACGATTTGTAAGAGAGCTATCTCTCAATGTGAGGAAATAATCTTCTCTGATAAAGCGTTTGAGGTGTCAAGAGAACTGTATGAATAATCACTTCTGCATTCCCATGAACTCGCCCCAGTAGTGGCCGCCTTCGTTGGTGGAATCACTGGCATCAACAGCTTTTGGGGACTTGGCAAGCTGCTTCACTAGCCTTGGCTTTTTTCCGCCTTTCGCCTGTTTCGTTTGCCTGGCTTTTGGCTCCTTGGGTTGCTGAGAAATTGGCTTACCCTTGGCCGCCTTTGCGGATTTCCCTGCTTTTCTGGACTTATTTAATTTCCTGGCTGATCTTGAAGAACTTCGGGCTGCCACCGTGGCTGTTGCTGGCATTATTTCAGTCTCCATGCCTATGCCGCTTAGGGTTGACTGGGCAGTTGAAAGGACAGAATCCGCAACAGCGCTTGTGCCAACAGCATCCCCAAAGCCTGCAGGCTCATGAAATAGTGAGGCAGATTTTGCTTTTACTACTGCTGCTTTCCTGCGGCTGCGAGGCTTTGATTTTTTCTTTGCAACGCGCACGGTTTTCTCAACCGCTGTTTCCTCCACAGCTGTGAAAGGGGCAACATCCAGTATTTTGCTTGGCGAAACTGAAAGCTTGCCCTCCTCAATCGCAGACCGGCACATATCCTCGCAAATCTGCAGCAGCCTTCTCGGATTGCCCTGCGCTTTCCTGTAAGCCAGCAGGATGACCTCGTTTGAAAGCAGGGAAAGGCTGCCAATCCTGCTGCGCACAATTGAAATTGACTGCTCAGGCGTAGGCCTGGAAAAGCGCACAACATTGCCGTTCATCATTGCCTTAAGTTCGCCTACAAAGCTGTTGGCAGGGTACCTTGTGCCGAAGAAAATAACAGCCCTGATGTTGCCGCTCTTGTAAAACTCCATAATCTCAGCACTGCTGTCCTCCATAATGTTTTGCGCCTCATCAACAACCAGAATCATGCCACTGGGGAGGTTTCCTGTGAGAAAATTCGCAAGCGAAGAGCGCTTCAGAAGCTCTTTCACTTCAATGCTTTGTGAAGGCACAGCGTGGGCATAAATGACCTTTTTCCTGCCCCCAAAGCGATTGATTATGCCCTTCAGCAAAGTTGTCTTGCCGTGGCCAAGAGGGGCCTCAACAAACAGGACCTTTCCGCTGTCAATACCTGAAAGGACTCCGTCAATGTTCGGGCCAAAAAGCTCGTAGCTGAAAGCCGCTGGCTTTATCGTAAATGGATTTCGGCCAAAACCGAGCTTCTTGAACCAGACATCAGCCATGAATTTCACCTACAGGCTTATTTAATGAGACTAAGTGCTCTTCCTCAACCATTGAGGATTTTGATTCCACCGCTTTTTTGCATGCGCTCTCACAGAGCTGCAGGAATTTCTTTGCGTTTTTCCCGGACAACTTATAAATTTTTCTGACCACTTCCTCATTAAAAAGCTCTGAACTGCCAAGCCGGTTCCTGACCATGAGCAGCGCATCCTCTTCTGCAAGGGCGGCAATCTTCACAACCCGGTTCCCTATCCTGTCAAGAACCGAAGCTGAAAGGCCAGAGGACCTAAGGGAAGTTCCTGTAAGAACAACAGCCCCAAAATAGTTGTTGTCATAATAATACTTGAGCAGCTCCAGGGAGTGGGGCAAAAGCGCTGCTGCATTATCAACGATAAGCACTATGTTCTTGGGATTGTTGCCGAGCATCCTGTCAAAAATCGAGGTTTTGGACTTTACGATAGCCCTTAGGTTAACATCGGCTGCTGCGGCATCAACATAAACTGCCCTGCGGCCAAGCTGTCTGGAAAGCTTTTGCAGCAGCACGCTCTTGCCAGAGCCCTCAGCGCCCTCCACAAAAACAATGCTGCCTGAGCTGATGCAATACTCGAGCTCGCCCAGCTGCTTTTCAAGCCCGACAGACGACCTTGCTGAAAAGGCAGGGTCAGTACTGAACGGGTTCTCGTCAAATCCAAATTCCTCAAACCATTCCATTAATCATTGCACCTTTGACTGCATCTGCTCGTAAGCCTTCTCCCTGTGATAATTAGATTTCTCCAAAAGCGCCTTTGCCTTGTCTTCTTCGCCTTTTTCATGAAGCTCAGAGGCCTCCTCATGAAGGTCCTTGGCAGTACGGAGGTTGTTTGCAGCGCTGTCCCTCAGCCTGTTAAAGGCTAGAACAATAGCGGCAACCGCAACAGCCAAAATGAAAAGCCTGGCAAGCAGAGGCAAGCCCAGGAACCCGCTAAAAAAAAGCTTGGGCACAGCAACAACAGAACCAGCCAAGCCAAGAATGCCCTTGCTGTTGCTGCTAGCTTTAATGGCTGCAGCCTCTTTCACACTAAGCGAACTCCTGCTGACGTTGCAATTAGAAAAGCCGCCTTTGGAACACTGGCACTCCCCTGATTTCACGTCATAATAGCAGTTGAAGAGAAAAGCGCTTTTGACATCAGTCTGCTTGCATTCAAAAGCCATGCCACAGTCAACATCCAGGTGCCGGACAAGCTTCTCGTCGTAATTGAAAGCGTCAACAGGGCCCTTGCTGCCATTCAGCAGATGAGCCTGCACAAGTTGGGGGATAACTACAGCGACCGCAATTGCAACAAGCATCAGCAAACACGCCCTCTTTGCACTTTTTGCGTAAAAATTCACACCAGACATCCAAAATCCCTTTTTTTAGCCCTTCTTTGCTGGAATTGGCACCTGAGGGAGATTTATAAATTTTTAGATTTTTCTCTCGCAAGATTGCAGGAAAGTCACCACTGCAAAAGACAAACCTCGAAAATGAGAAGGAAGGGCGTATTGAAAAATCTTTTAAACATCAGCGTGTCGCCAAGGCATTCGTGATGCTCGAAAAAGCAGTTTTGCCATACGGAGGAGTTCCGCAAACCGAAAACCTTGAAGCAACCATTCAGGAAATTATAGAAAATCTGGAACAGAAAGGCCTTCGGCTACAACCAAAAGAGCGTGGATTGTTTACGTTGCTTCTTAGAAGCTACCCAGAAGTGTGCACAATGGAACAGATAGTAAGAGAACTTTGGGAAGGTAAAGACGCAAGCTACGAGGCTGGTTACAAAAACTTAAGAGAGTCTAATAGGGTATATACTAGTATACTAAGGCATAAGCATAAGCTCGAAGAAGCGGGATTAAGCCAAACTTACAGGCTAATCAATATTAGCGGGTTTGGCTACGCGCTGGAAATAGACACGCCAGAAGGCAAGGCAAGGATTGCAAGATTAAAGGAAACACCACTACACGAAGCTGGAGATGCTGCGCTTCTAGCCAGAATATTGCTGCTCAACGACATTAAAGTGCCCAGATACACTGCAATAACACTCATGGCCTTGTTCCGAAGCGGAGGACATGCTGTTGAGAAAGAACAAATTTGCCAGGAAGTGTGGGGAGACAGCATCAACAGAACTGGATTACTAACGCAATGTATTGCAAATTTGAGAAAAGCTCTTGGAGGCAAGCAAATAAACGGCTTTCAATACGAAATTGAGACGCATGGGGGAGTAGGTTATAGCCTAAACATCAATCATGTCGCTGTTGTCAATGTCACTTAAGGTGGGAGTCCAGATAACCTCGCTTATCCCAGGCTCCAGAAGCCTTTGCAAGTTTCCCAAGCGCCTTGTCAAAGCCAGAGCCGTACTGCAGTCATTTTGGCCCCTAATTTGCCAGTTAAAGCACAATATGCTTCTCATCAGGGACAGAAACGTAGACGCTTTCGCCTTTCTTCAACTGCAAACTCCTGACTATATGTCTGTTAAAATAAATTCCCAACCTATCCTGTGAAAGCTTAATTATCGCCTGCTTTATTTTAAGCGGGCTCTCCCTCAGCTCGGCAAGCACTTTCTTGGAGGAATCCTGCTCAAATTCAAAGTAATCACATTTTTGGCACTGGTAACTTACGGCTTTACTTTTAGCCCCGTTAACCATAACTTCTACCTTCCGCAAGACCGAATTACATTTTGGACACATCATTTTACAATCCCTCCTATCGCGACTTTTTGGCATTAATGACGTATAAAACCTTACCCTTTATTTCAAACAATATGTAATAACCACCCTTATCGATTTCAAACTTGCCACCCTTCTTTCTCGGGTTTTTCGTGCCAAAAATTATCTCAACAACTTTATCCCAAGGAACCTCCCTGGCGTGCTCTTCCAAATAGTGAGTGGTTGGCTGTATCGCTGTAAAGTAAACCATAAAGTCATCACGACTACACTTTTGTAGTATAAATGACTATATAAATTTAACGCTTAAAACTTTGCAACAAACGATGAAGATATTCACGCTTGTTCCCAAAGCCCGCTGCCCTTGCGAGCTTCCCAAGCGCCTTGTCAAAGCCAGAGCCGTACTGCGCAGCCATCTTGGGCCTGAATGCAATGTCTTTTGGCAGCCCAGCGGCTGCGGCTATCTCTCTCAGGATCAGCTTTTTCTCGCCGTTACTGATCTTCCATTCGGGCTTTGCCCTCATTGCGGCAACAATGACATTCTTGTCCAAGAATGGCGCCAATGCCGTTGCCTTGAACTTGGCTGCTACTGCAAAATCCCTGAGGAAGTCACGCTGCCACATGCCTTTCAAGCCCGCCCAGCATTCAGCGTTAATGTCTTTTGCGATTACGTGGCGCTGGTAGCCTGCAAAAATCTCTTCAGAACCCAGGCCGGTAAAGACCACCCTGATTTTATTCACTGCCGCAAGCCGCAATGCTGCAATCTCGGTTGCTGCAATCCCAATTGTGACAGGGTCAGCTGTTTTCAGGAGCCTGACTGCCTCTTTGATTGTTTTTTCAGCAGCATACATTGCATATTCTTTTGAAATAAGCTTCAGCCTCAATTTCTTAGCCGCAACTTTTGCAGCTGCCAGGTCCTTGCTGCCGCTGATTCCCACGCTGAAGCAAGAGAATTTGTGGCCAAGCTTCTTCAACATGAGCGCGATGAACGAGCTGTCAACGCCCCCAGACAGAAGAACGCCAAACTTTTTGTTTTTTTCAGCACGGCTCTTAATTGATGCTGCAAATGCCGAATATATCTGTTTCCTTGCTGCTGCGCTGCTTTTGAAAAAGCCCAGCTTATCAGACTCTTTTTCCAGGCTGCTTATGTAGCGCTTCCACTGCTGCTGCGGAACCAATTTCCCGCCCTTAATTGCGGCTGCCAGTAGCATAATGCACGGGAGTGGCTTAAGAAACATTTAAATACGTTGCTTTTTGCCCAGTTACAGAAAGAAGATGGCAACTAAAAAAGAAGACAAAAGCGCGGCAGCCGAGACAAAGGAAATGTCAAAGGACGAGCAAGTAGGCTTCCACAAGGGCTCGCTCACTGTCCTTGCTAAAGAAAGGCAGGAGATGCAGCGCATACTCGGCATAGTCGAGCAGCTCATGCAGATGCACCTGTCTGAATTAAAAAGATTGGGCGTTGACCTGTCAAAAGAAGCTGCCGAAGCAGTGAAGGGCGCAAAGCCGGGAGAGAAAAAGCCGCCGATTGATGA
>JAHFTU010000006.1:0-21186 GCA_023269295.1 Candidatus Woesearchaeota archaeon
AAAGTTGTCAACGGGTATGTAAAAGAGTATCAGGGCGAGATGCAACTCACGACAGGAATGAGAGGCACCATAGAGCTTGTGAAAAAGGGCGAAAAACAGGAGAAAGCTACAGCTCCTGCTGCATCAGAGCAGACAGAAATCCAGAAAACCATACAAAAGCTCGCCCTTGAAGAAGAAAAGATAGATGAAGACTGATTCTTAGCTGGACAAATAAAGTTTATAAATAGCCGCAGACGCCAAAATTCTTAATGGGAACGTAGCTCAGCCTGAGGACAAGCCAACAGCTTATCCGGCTGTGGAGAGCACACCGCTGAAGCCGGTGGAGTCGCCGGTTCAAATCCGGCCGTTCCCACTTTCCTTCATCACACATTATGCCCCATGACAAATAACAACACTAAAATTCAGGTTGCAAAGAATGAGCTGGTAGATGATGCTTTGCGAAGGATACGCCCATACTTGCATAGTGGCAGGAGCTACAGGCTTTTTGCAATTAGCAATACGAATCTATTAGCGATAATTAAGGCAATTGACAACCCAACATTCAGCGATGGGGATTCTGCACGACCTGAATGGGAAATCATACACCATAAAGAGTTATACGCTGCCCAAATGAAAAAATATTTTATTCGATTTGGGTTGGATTTTCAAGGAAGTATAACACTTGTGCCACATGACATTTTAGAAGCGGTTGCAGACTGCTTAGAAGCGAGAGTAAATAATGGAGCAGGTTATCAGTAAATGGCAAGGAGCATAATCACACCTTCAGGCTGACCACGTTGCTCATGCCGTGCTCGTCCATTGACACTCCGTAGAGCGTCTCTCCTTCTGCCATGAGGGCGTCGTTGTGGGAGATGATGATGTACTGCGCCCTTTCAGAGTATTTCTTGATGAGCTTTGCTAGTTTTTCACTGTTGCGCTTGTCTAATGCGGCATCGACCTCGTCGAAGATGTAAAAAGAAGCTGGCTCGTAGTCCTGTATTGCGAAGATAAGGGCAAGGGCTGTGAGGGTCTTTTCCCCTCCAGACAGGCCGCGTATGTCAAGGAACTTGTCGCCTGCGAGTCGAACCCTTATCCTGACGCCTGCCTCAAAGGGATTTTCCTCGTTCTCAATCATAAGGTGGGCCTCGCCCTTTGTTGACAGCTGCGAGAAAATATTTGAAAAGTTCTGGTTCAGGACTGTGAACGTGTTCATGAAAAGGTCCTTCTTCTTGCCCTCAATCTCTGCCATCATCTTCAGCACATCATCCTTTTCCTTGCCAAGCTTGTCCTTCTTGTCAAGAAGCCCAGTGTACTGCTTCTCAACGTCATCGTAAATCTCAAGGGCCTTTAGGTTGACATTGCCCATCTCTGTTACAAGGCGCTCGAAGCGGGAGATTTCGCTCTTAATCTGGTCTTCAGAAACTCCTTCAAGAAGCTTGACGTCGGCATAATGTGAGAATTCCTCGCTGAGGCCTGCAAGCTCGGCGGCAACTTCTGCCTTCTTCATTGAGATGTTGTTGATTTTAATCTCTGTGGTGTTTATCTGCTCTTCCTTCCTGATTATTTTTTCATCATCAGACTGGACTTCTTCCATCAGCTTTGTGCGCTTGCCAAAAAGCTCCTTGTGGCGGGCCTGGAACTTTGCTGACTTTGCCTCGCTCTCTGTGAGGTCTTTCCTGAGCCGCTCGGTCTCCTTGATGAGGCGCTCTTTTTCTGAAGTGAAGTGCTCCTCATCCTTGTCAAGCTGCTTGAAGATTTGCTGCAGCTTGGCTTTTTCCTGGCTGAAAACCTCATTGATTTGTACACCGGCATTTTTTGACTCATTCTCATACTTCTGAATCTGTTCAGAAAGCTCCTGCTTCTTCTTTTCCAAAGCGTTGAGCTCTGCGAGGAAAGCCGGATTCCTTAGGCTTGTGATTTGCTCCCTGACACTCATCCTTCTTGACTTGAGCTCGGCAACGAGCTTGGCCTGGTCAGCCAGCTTACCATCAACTTCGCTGAGCTTGTTCGTTACCGACTTCAGCTCTTCCCTGAGCTCCTCCTTCTGCTTCTTTGAAACATCCATGTCAGAAGACTCAAGGTGCAGGCTGCGCTCCATCTTGATTATGTCACCCTCAAGGGCAGCTTTCTTCTCCCTAAGGGTGGTGATTGCTGCTTCAACATCCTCTTTTTCCTTTTCCATCTCAGAAGTTTCTGCAGTGAGGGCTGCGAGCTTGTGCTCAAGCTGGTCGGCAACCTGGGTTTCTTCCTCATCTACAAAGCCCAGCGCCTCTTTTCGGCTTTCGCGGAAGCCGCCGTGCATGGCGCCGGAAAGCTCAGCAAGGTCGCCATCAAGCGTTACCATCCTGGCCTTGCCTATCCCTATCTTCCTTGCAACCTCAATTGAGTCAACAACTATTGTGTTGCCAAACACATAGGAGAATGCTGGCTTGAACTTATCATCAAAGCTGATAAGGCTGATTGCAAGGCCGTGGACCCCTGGCAGTTTCAGCAGGGCAGCGACATCGCTGCGCTCCTCAGCCTGCCTTATCTTGTTAAGCGGAAGAAAGGACGCAGTGCCAATCTTTTTTGACTTCAGGAAATTAATGCACTCTGCTGCAACTGAATCGCTTTCAACTATGAGGCTGTTGATTCTCGGGCCGGCTGCAACCTCAAGCGCAAGGGCATATTTTGTCTTAACCTTGCCGAGCTGCGAGACTGTGCCGTGAACTCCCCTGATTGACTTTTGGGAAAGGACTGACTTTACCGCGAGGTTGCCCATGACCCTTTCCTGAATGGCTGCCTCCTTTGCGCGGGCCTTGGCAACTTCCTCTGTCAATCCCGAAATCCGCTTCCTGTTCTCGCCAATCCTAGCTGACACTGTGGAATCTTTCGCAAGAAGCTGGTTGAGCTCTAGGACAATTCTTTTGAAGTCATTCCTCTTCTGCTGGAGTTCATCAATCTCCTTCCTGCTTTCCTTTTCAACCTCCTTAATCTTGTCCATTGAGGAATCAATCGTGTTAATCCTGAACTCTAACTTGTCCTTCTCCCTGAGGAGGTTCTGCTTCTGCTCAACCATTGACTGCATGAGCTGCTGCTTTTCCTCGGTTTCCTTGTCAATGGCGCCGAGCTCAGCCTCAATGCGCACAAGGTCAGCTGAATCAACTGAACCCTTGAGCTTCTGGATGTTTGCCTCAAGCTTTGCCCTGTCAGAAGCAAGCTTTTTGACTTGGTCGGCGAGTGACTGCCTCGAAGACTCAAGCTGGGAAATCCTTGACTCGGTATCAGAAAGGTCTGACTTAAGCTGCTCGCGCCTTTCCTTGACCTTGGCAATCTCGCCCTCATCCATGGAAATCCTGTTGGTGTTGGTGCCGATGCCCACCCGTATCTGCTCAATGTTCTTGTGGATGGTAACCTGCTCCTGCTCGGCCTTGTGCTCAAGCTCCTCGTTAAGCTGGGAGATTTCCTCCTTCCTCTTGGCAACAGCCAGGCGAAGCTTCGCAATGTCTGCCCTGAGGTCTGAAATTTCCTTTTCATTGGATGCTATGCCTTTCTCAACCTCAGACTTCTTTGACTCGCGCTGCTTAATCTGCAGGTGAATGAATGTTGCCCGGTTGGCACGAACCTTGTCATTTAGCTCCCTGTACTTGAGGGCCTGGTCGCGGTCATGCTTCAATTCTTTGAGGTGTGTTTTCCTCTCGCTAAGAAGAATCTCGGCTTCTTTCAGGCGCTCGTCAACTTTCTGGAGCTCTGAAAGCGCCTTGTGCTTCTTTTCCTCGTAAACAGAGATGCCGGCAATCTCCTCAATGACCTGCCTGCGCTCCTCAGCAGACATCTCAACAAAGCGCACAATGTCACCCTGAAGCACGATGTTGTGGCCGTCAGGATCAATCTTGGCAAGCGCGAGAAGGTCAAGAATCTCCTGCCTTGTGCTTGCCTTATCATTTATCCTGTAAACACTCTGACCTGAGGGCTTGATTACCCTGCTCACCTTAACGAGCGGCTCAGGGTAAGGGAAAGTTTTTTGGGAGTTGTCAAAGAAAATGCTGACCTCGGCCTTGGCTGCCGGCTGCTTAGTCTTGCCGCCATTGTAGATGAGATGGGAAAGCTTCTCTGTACGGAGCTCCTTGCTGCTTATCCTTCCAAGGACAAAACAAAGGCCGTCTAAAACGTTCGACTTCCCTGCGCCGTTTGGGCCAAGAACTACCGAGAAGTTGCCGTCAAAAACAAGCTCAGTCCTCTTGGCAAAGGACTTGAAACCGTGCATAACGAGCTTGGCGATGCGAGTCATAACAAAGGCAACCCTGTAAGGGGCTATTTAAATTGTTTTTTGTTGCATTATCGGCGGAAGCGATTGCAACAGGCATCAAAAACATTTAAAAGGATGCGATGAAGGAGTAAGCAGCATGAAGGAGCTGCTGGAAGAGCTGAAGGCCAAGTGGAGGCCAAGCCAGGAGGAAGTTAACGAAGTCGGGAAAGCAGCGGCAGCTTTTGTCAAGAAACTGGGTAGCTCACTCAAAAGGGCAAGGCTGAAGGCCAAGCCAGTTGTGGGCGGCTCAGGCGCGAAAGGAACATGGCTCAGGGGCATGCACGACATAGATGTTTTCGTGTGCTTTGACTATGCCAAATATAAAGGGAAAAGCGCAGAGCTGAGCGAATTCCTCGCTGCTGCCATGAAAAAGGCATTCCCAAAGCACGAAAGGCTGCACGGCAGCAGGGACTATTTCAGGATACAATTCCGCAGAAGCGGAATGTACAAATCCTGCAGCGGCAGGATTGCACAGTCGGCAATGGCCGACTTGTACAATCGGCAAAGCCGATTTGTACCAAGTAACGGCTACAATTTTGAAATCGTCCCGATACTTACCATAAAAAAATCTGGACAGGCGCTCAACATCACAGACGTCTCGCTGCTGCATTCGGCATGGGTGCGAAAGCAGATTGGCAAAAGCAGGAAGGCAGCGCTGGATGACGAGATACGGCTGACAAAGGCGTTCTGCAAGGCACAGAGAGTGTACGGTGCCGAAAGCTACGTAAGGGGATTCTCCGGGTATGCGTGCGAAGTGCTCACCGCTTACTACGGAAGCTTTCTGAAACTGGTCAGCGCGGCTGCCACAAAATGGAAGAAGCAAATCACTGCAAAAAAGAAAATAATCGTGGACGCAGCAAACCATTACAAGAAAAGGGACCCGCTCAGGGAGCTCAACCAGGCAAAGGTGCAGAGCGAGCTAATAGTGATAGACCCTGTGCAGGCTGACAGGAATGCCACAGCAGCGCTGAGCAACGAGACGCTTAACACTTTCATTGAAGCTGCAGACGCATTCATCAAAAAGCCCGAAAAGAGCTTCTTTGAAAAGCAGGAGATAACAATTGACAAGCTGCGGCAGGAAGCAAAAGGAAAGCAGCTAGTGATAGTTGAGGCAGGCCCGGTTCGGGGAAAAGATGATGTTGTAGGCGCAAAGCTGGTGAAAGCTTTTGAGCACATACTGCTGCAGCTAAAGGAAAAAGGGTTCGCTGTTGCCGAATCAGGCTGGGAGTGGGAAAAAAACAGGAAAGGGAACGCGCTGTTCTGGTACATAATGAAGAGAGGTGTGCCCGAGCCAGAAGTAAGGTACGGGCCGCCTTTAAGCAACAAAACGCATGCGGAAAAATTCAGGGAAGAGCACCAGGGAAAAAAGGGCAGGCAGCTGTTTGAAAAAAACGGCAGGCTCTACGCGAAAATAGAGCGCACATACAAGCAGCCGCAGCAACTGATAAGCCAGCTTACAGCTGAAGACAATTACCTGAAAGACAAGGCACAACAATACAGTGTCAAATGACCCTTTTCTGTAAAAGGTTCAATCCAAAAACGAAAATGAGGAAGGACACAAACGCAATCATCGCGGCTGCAGCTTTGCTTGCCGCGAGCTTTCTGCTTGACAAGCCGGCTGCGAACCTTGTCCACGCAATCAAGACACCGCTTCTTACGGCAGCTGTCTCCACTTTCAACAGCCTGTACATCTGGATTTACATTGCCTTCCTTGCAGCAACAATTGCAGCAATTGCAATAAAGGAATCAAAAGAGAAGAAAACGCGGAGCATTTTCAGACTTCTTTCCACAATTTTAACAGCGATGACAATCACCAGACTCCTGAAATTTATCATACAAAGGCAAAGGCCTGACGGGACTGCTTTTATGCTCCCATTCTTTGGCAAGGATGATTACTCTTTCCCGAGCGGGCACGCAACAGCAACTGCGGCAGCAGCGTTAGCTTCGCCAGTATTCCTTCGGGTTCCCTGGATTATCTTTACTGCAGCAACAGTATTTGACAGGCTCTACCTTAACGTACACTTCCTTAGCGATACTGTAGCAGGGGTGCTTGTCGCGATGCTTGTCAACAGCTTTCTGCAAAACATGCTCAAGGACAGAATAAGTCCTGAAGACGTGATGGAAGTGAGGAGGCAGGCGCTCCATGCCATAATTGGGCTCGCACTAGCCGTATTTATCTGGAAATATCCACAGCTGTGGTATGTGCTACTGATAATTGCTGCTGCAGGGCTGGTGCTTTCTTACGCGATAAAATCAGTTTCTGCATTAGGAAAACTGGCAGTTGGTGTACTGGAACTGGTTGAAAGAAAAAAGGAACTGAAAAGGTTTCCGGGCAAAGGCGCGATAATGCTGTTCCTTGGAACCGGAATCACGGCTGCAATTTTCAGGAAAGAAGCTGTCGCTGGCATTGCAATACTGGCTGTGGGCGACTCCATAAGCCCGCTGGCAGGCAGGTTTTTCGGCAGGACAAACCACAAGTGGATTTTTGCTCGGGAAAAGACCTGGGAAGGGTCTGCTGCCGGTTTTGTTTTCGCAGCGGCAGCAGCGGCATTCTTAGTGCCTATTTGGACAGCAATAATTGCGGCAGCAGCAGGCATGGCAATTGAGGCAATTCACGTGAGAATCCTTGGCAGGAAAATTGATGACAACCTGACAGTGCCTATGGTGGCGGCTGCAGTTGTTTGGGCGTGCAAACTAATGATAAAGTAGCCTAAGCAGCCAGCCACACTTTTCCTTCTGAAATGAGAACCTTAATTTTCTCTCCGGAAACAAAGCCAGAGTTCTTAACTGCCGGGGAAACAGGAACGCTCTGGAAAGTGGATGGGTGGATAATTTCCAGCTGAGGCCTTGTCTTTGAGACAATCACCTTCACAGGCTTGAGCACATCAAAGCTCCTAAGGATGTCCTTGTAATGCAGCTCAACAAGCTGGCCTTTCTCAATATTCTCCGCATCAACCTTTTTGGCAATGCCAAGTATTTTCAGAGGGGCATCTTCAAAAAGAATAACGTCGCCAACCTTGAAAGGCGCCATCCTGAAAAGCACAGTTACCCTGTAAAGCACCTTGCTGGTGAGCCTGTGCTGCGAAAACAGCTTCTTGCTTATCTTGAGCTCGCCGCCAAACTTCCGGTAAAGCTCCCTGCCAATCTCAACGGCAAAGCTGTTTGAGCTCAGGTAAAGGTCAAAGCCGTTTGTCACCTTTTTCTTCTTAGAAATGAAAATTCCTTCCTGAGCCTTGTCTCTCGTACACTCTGAAACATAGTGCATCATGTCCTCAACATCACCGTAAGGGTTCCTCAGCTGGAGAATTGCCTCGAAGTAACTTGCATGCTTGGTTGTCCTGTGCCCCATAGCAATCTGGAAAAGCGATACCTTTTTATTAGTTATGCAAGGAGAAAAGTCTACCAATGGCGGCAACCGGGAACGCGCTGAAGCGAGCGGGAAAGAAGTTTTGGAATTTTGTGTGGAACGACAACAGCATATGGAGCTGGATTTTCAATGCAGTGCTGGCATTCATACTGATCAAGTTCCTTGTTTATCCTGGACTAGGCCTGGTTTTCCATACAAAAAGCCCTGTAGTTGCAGTCATAAGCGACAGCATGCGGCACAACGGCGATTTTGAGAGCTGGTGGCCAAGCATGGAAGCGCCTTATGCCAAGTTCAACATTTCAAAGGCTGATTTCAACGGCTTCGTAATGAGCAACGGCTTCAAGCGGGGCGATTTGATACTGCTAAAAGGGAAAAAACCAGAAGACATACATATCGGAGATGTGCTTGTTTTCAAAGGCACCACGCCAGAGCCAATAATCCACCGCGCAGTAAACAAATGGAAAACAGGAGACGCTTACCACTTCTCAACAAAAGGGGATGCGAACCTTGGCCAGAGGGACGAGGAAAAGGAAATAAGCCAAGACCGCGTTATAGGGACAGGCTGGATAAAAATCCCTTACATTGGCTACGTCAAGATACTATTCACAGACATTGTTAACAATATCAGAGGCGGTGGCTGACACGTTCTGCCCCAGATGCGGCTCAATACTGCAGCCAAAAAAGGAAGGCGAGAAGACCGTGACCAGGTGCAGCTGCGGCTACACAAACACCAACGCAGAGGCAGCAAGGATAACAGAGAAGAAGATTGAAAAGAAAGAAGAGAGGTCGTTTGAGGCTGCATCACATGAGAAAATCACAGCCCCTGTGACAGAGATAGAGTGCCCAAAATGCCACAACAGCCAAGCATACTACTGGACCCGGCAGACCAGAGCCGGGGATGAGGGCGAGACAAAGTTCCACCAGTGCACGAAATGCAAGCACAAGTGGAGAGAATATGGCTGACCTCTTTAACAAACCAAATCGTGCTAGCACGATTGGTCCCGTCGCTGAAGCGACGTGGAGAGGTCAATCAGAAAACTCATCAGAAAACTCGAAAAAGTCAACAGGAATTTTACAATTGCTTTTGATCAACCTTTTCTGTAAAAGGTTGTGCTACTTCTTCTTAGACTCTTTCTTCTCAAAGAATTCTTCCAAATCGATAACGTCATCATCTTCCCCAGCTTCGGCCTTTTCGGACTCTTTATCCTCCTTTGCTTCCTTGGCTTTTGGCTTTTCGTGGGCTTTCTCCTCCTTTTTTCCCTTTTCATCATCGCCTTCCTCCTTAACGAACAGGGTCCTGTATGCAAAGAAGCCAACAACAATCACAACAAAAGCCACGATGCCATAGTACCTTGCGCCGGCTGACTTTGCCTTTTCTGGCATGGCACTCATGTTTGTGGCGTTTGCAGCACTCGCGTTGGCCTTTGCTGCCATCTTTGAAGCGTTAACTCCGGGGCAGTTTTCTCCTGCACCAACAAAGCATCGGCACTGGCTGGTAGCGTTGTCAAAGTAGCAGTCAAAACCATACTCGCCAGGCGCACCCTCCTTGCACTCGAGCTTTTCCTTGCATTCCTTGTTTTTGTCAGGGGTTTTTGACGCGTTTAGAGCTGCAGACGCATTCGCAGGAGCAACAACTGGAGGAGTGGCAGGCTTTGAGGCGTTTTGAACGGCTTGAACATTCACTGAAACATTTTGCGAAGCATTCTGTTTAGGGACAGCCGATGCATTGGCTGAAACATTAGATAATGATTTTGGCGGAACGACAGGAGCTGGAGCAGATGCATTGATTGATGTATTTGATTTAGGAGTTGTTGCTACCGTGGCATTGGTTGCAGCGTTAGAAGGGACTGGGGCAGGCGCTTTTGGCTGTGCTACCTGTTGCTGCTGGGGCTGCAAGGGTGATGTTGGAGGAATGGACTTACTGGTCACAGGAGGAACAACTGTCTGCGTTGGCGAAGGCGCTGGCTGGGCTTTTGCTGCAGGCGGTGTAATGTTTTCCATAGCTTGCACCGGAGCTTTTTCCCCGCCTTTAAGGAAAACATAGGAAACCGAACCAACAATGAGCAGTGCAATTATGACTACCGAAAGCATGAGAGGCGAGAAACCCTTGCCGCCCCTGCCCTCCCGGGCATCTTCCTCTGCTTCCTCAATCAGGTCAGAGGCTGTCTTGGCAGCCACCCTGGCAGCAGACGTGCTAATCTTGGCCATTTCTGCCTTTGCCTGCTCACCCGCCTTGGACAGTGCCTTGATGCCGCTGCGGAGCTGGTCAACCTCGGCCTTCAGGGTGTCATTTGAAGAGCGGTAATAAGACTCAAGTGACTTGAGGCGCTCCTCAAAAAGCTCACGCTGGCGCTTTATCTCCTTCTTGAAATCATCATACGCCTTGTTGGAAGTGCCTTCAAGCCTGTCAAATTTTGAGTAGAAATCATCAGAGGAAACAAAGCTAGACGAAATGCGCTTAACATCCTCGCGAATCTTGCCAAGGTCCTTCTCGCCCGCAAATCTCTGCATCTCCTTGCCAAGCTGCTTTTGCAGGTTCTTCTGGACAGAATCGAGCTGGGATTTCAGCGACCGGAGCTGCTCCTCAACACCAGACAGCTTTGAGGAAAAGTCAGAACTGGCACTGGATGCAACAGATATTGATGAGCTGAGCGAATCTGAGAGTGAGGCAAACTGCTGCTTCACCGAGCGCTTTGTAGCATAGTCATCAAGGTTAACCTCGCTCATTGAGGACTCAAGAAGCTTTTGCGCATCGCTCATCTTTGACCGCAAGTCACCTATCGCCTTTTCGTATGTTGACTTGTCAACGAGCTTTTTTGAAACAGTATCGTGCAGGCCCGCCAAGGCACTTTCTGACTCTGACAGCTTCTCGCTGAATGCAGAAAGCTTCTCCTCAACAGTGCTTGTGAAAGCGGTCTTCTTGTCAACGTCGCGCTTCAGCGCAGCAAAATCTCGGAGAGTCTCCTGGTGCGAGGATTCCATCCTGTCGGTAAATGCTGAAATGTCATTCTTCACAACAGCCTTTGCCGTGAGCGAATTAAGCTTGGCACCCAGGTCTGCAAGATTGCTGTTGAGCTTTGACAAAGACGAAGACAATAAATTTAGCTCGCTGCTGGCAGCTGAAGAAGCTGATGTGGAAGCAGCCTTTAATGCAGACAGCTCTGTTTTCAGTTTGGTCGCGTCCTTTGAGAACTCTGCCCTTGAAACAGCGCTGCCCTCAAGCTCAAGCACCTTGCCCTTCAGGCTGCGAACCTCGCGGACCTCATCGGCAATATCATCGCGCTGCTGGAGAATCTTCCTGAATGCTGCAATTTCCTCGCGCAGCTCAGAAGCAAGGGCATCAACATCCTCCTTGTCAGACTTTGCCGGGAAGCTGTTCTCAAGCTCCTCAATCTTTGAGCCAAGGCGCTTTATAAAAGCGTAGAACTCCTCTTTTTCCAGAGAATTGCCAATGGTCTTGTTAATCTCCTCAACAGAGAAAACCTGCTTGTTGAGCGAGCGCTTAATCTGGAGAATATCCTCCTTAACCCTGGCAAATGACTTCCTAACCTCTTCTTCGGAAAGCACCAATACCCACTACCCCCAAATACAATAAAATTAATCATGCTCAAGTGATACATTCATATATAAACTTTTTGGTAACAACTTAACTGTTGGTGAATAGGCAAGGCATCCTAGTTGCAGCTGTTGCTATTTGGCTGAAAAGCAGCCAAAATCAAGAAAAAAAGCAGCTGGTTAATCATCGCTGGCTAAGGACTCCACCAATGCAGCCACACCCGGAAGCGTTTTGCCTTCAAGAAGCTCAAGCATGGCGCCGCCTCCGGTTGAAACATGGGAGAATTTTCCTTTCAGGCCGACTTTTTCAACAGCAGACAGCGTATCACCGCCACCAACGATTGTTGTGGCTCTCCCTGTCATGCCTGAAACTGCCTTTGCAATTGCTGCGGTGCCATCTGCAAAGCTGGGAAACTCAAAAACGCCCAGGGGGCCGTTCCAGATTATTGTGCCGGCATCTGAAAGCTCGTTCATGAAGCGCCTTACTGACTCAGGGCCGATGTCAAGCCCCATCCAGCCCTTCGGAATCTCTCCGGCTGCCACAACCTGGGTTCTCGCATCATTCGCAAACTTGTCAGCAGCGATGACATCAACAGGCAGGATGATTTTCCCCTGAAACTCATTAAGCAGGTCATCAGCAATGGACACGTTATCAGCCTCAAACTTGCTTGAGCCAACATCAAAGCCCTTTGAGCGGTAAAAAGTGAACATCATGGCCCCGCCGATTATGAGCCTGTCAGCCTTGATGCCAAGGTTCCTTATCACGCCAATCTTATCAGAGACCTTGGCGCCGCCAATAATGACAATAAGGGGCCTCCTTGGCTTTTCAACAGCAGCAGTCAGTGCCCTGATTTCCTTCTCAAGCAGCAGCCCGGCATAAGAAGGAATGTACCTTGGAATCCCGACCATTGAAGCATGCATGCGATGCGAGTTTGAAAAGGCATCGTTCACGTAGATTTCGCCAAGCCTAGCAAGCTGCTGCGCAAAGACAACATCATTTGCCTCCTCTCCGGGATGAAAACGGAGATTCTCAAGAAAAACAATTTCGCCATCTTTCATGCCCTTGATAGCGCTTTCAACTTCACTGCCAACACAGTCCCTCAGCGGCTTCACGTCCTGCTTCAGCATGATAGAAAGCTTGGTTGCAACTGCCTCAACGCGCTTGTTTTCAACAACCCTGCCTCCAGGCCTGTTGATGTGGGTGAGGAGAACAACCTTGGCCCCGCCCTTGACAAGAAATTGTATTGTAGGGACTGCTTCCTGGATGCGGCTGTCATCAGTAACAAGCCCTGATTCGTCAAGGGGCACGTCCATTCCTGTGCGTACAAGCACAACCTTTCCAGCAATTTCAAGGTTCTTGTCTTTTATAGAGGGAAGCTTAGCCATGCCAATTCGCAACTGCAGCAAGTAGGAAGAGCGTATAAATAATTTTTGGAACAGCTTTTACAGTGCCTTCACAACATCAACAAGCCGCTTGGAAAAGCCCCACTCATTGTCATACCATGCGCAGACCTTGACAAGCACACCATCAATAACTTTTGTCAAGGCTGCGTCAAAAATGGAAGAGTGGGGATTGCCAATGATGTCACTTGAAACTAAGGGTTCTTCTGTATACTGGATAACGCCTTTCATGTATGTTGCTGCAGCTTCCTTGAATGCCTTGTTTATTTCCTCAACCGTGGTTGGCCTGTTAACAACGCAGACAAAATCAGTTATTGAGCCGTCAGGAACCGGAACGCGGAGAGCCATGCCATCAAGCTTGCCCTGAAGCTCAGGCATAACCTCGCCAACGCTCTTTGCAGCACCCGTAGTTGTGGGAATTATGGAAATCGCTGCTGCCCTTGCTCGCCTGAGGTCCTTATGCGGCAAATCAAGTATGCGCTGGTCATTCGTATAGGCATGCACAGTAGTCATGAAGCCGTGCCTGATTCCAAACTTGTCCTGCAAAACCTTAACAACAGGCACAAGCGAGTTTGTCGTGCAGGAAGCATTGGAGCAAACGTTGTGTTTTTTTGCATCGTAGGACTTGTCATTAACGCCCTTGACTATTGTTATGTCGGGCCCTTTTGCAGGGGCAGTGATGAGGACCTTCCTGGCGCCAGCTGTAATGTGCTTTGAGGCAGATTCCTTGTCTGTGAAAAGCCCGGTGCTCTCAATGACCACATCAACTTTAAGGTCCTTCCAAGGAAGCTGCGCAGGATCCTTTACTGAAAGCACCTTTATTTTTTTGCCGTTGACTGCAAGGGAATCAGCTGCTGACTCAACAGTGCCCGGAAACTGCCGGTGGACAGAATCATACTTCAGAAGGTAAGCCAAAGTGGCTGCATCGGTGACATCATTGACTGCGACAATCTCGATGTCCCTGTCATCGGCAGCTGCCCGCAGGAACATCCTGCCAATCCTGCCAAAGCCGTTAATGCCAACGCGAACTTTTCCCATGCCGCAACTGCTTGGAAACGCGTTTAAATAGTTTTTGATGCCAACAACAGCAATGAATGCATTTTATGAATTCAATAGGACTCATAGAATAAGGCAATATTGGGCAATAGCTTGAGGCAGAGAAAGCGCATCAGGCAACGCAGTACTGCCATTTCTGTAAGCCATAATTTGTGCAGGTAAGAATTGCTGAATGTCCATTTCAAGAGTGATTTTAGCCTTGGCAAGCTTTGCACCAAAAAATTTGAGAGGCCTTACGTCGTATGGCAAATTGGAAGGCGATGAACTCTCACGAACAGACGCTGCCACCCAAACTTGCTCGGTTTTGTAGCCTTTAGCTTTCAAGAACTCAGATGCCATCCAAAGTGTCTGACCGCTATGAACATGCTCATCAACTACAAGGCACACACCCTTTACTGAAAAGTCGGGCTCGGCAACCCCGCCCAATCCAACTTCTGTGTAAAACAATTGCGGGGAAGCTCTTTTTAGTGAGCTGTGCTGGAGAGGGGGGAAGTAGTGATTTACCGAAACGCCTTGCTCAATTATTGCTTCGCAGTCTGGCTCCAGCAACGGTTCAAGCCCAACAGCCATTGCCAGCATGTGAGCACGCCTGAAGGACTCCTCCACATAGACTAGGTGGATGCCTTCGCGCAAGGTTGCTGAACGAAGCGGATCTGTAAACAAGTTAGCAAGTTGAAATGCTGTTGCCATAATAGCTGTTGGGGTTTGGAACAGTTTTATAAAAGTTTGTGGATTTCATCTCCAAACCTTTAAATATAAGTTCACGATAGTGAA
Organism: Candidatus Woesearchaeota archaeon; assembly: GCA_023269295.1. GTDB lineage: Archaea > Nanobdellota > Nanobdellia > Woesearchaeales > UBA10216 > UBA10216. The sequence goes on from JAHFTU010000006.1 coordinate 14,421, forward strand.
TTCTTAGTAAATTGGGGGATTAAACGACGATGAGACTTCAAATCATACAGCCACAGGAAGTTGAGGTATTCTACATACTCCCAGCCATACGCAGCAGGATGGCAGCTGCACTGAAAGAGCAGGGAATGAAGCAAAAGGACATTGCAGGGCTGCTGTGCGTGCAGGAATCAACCATAAGCCAATACCTCAGCTCCAAAAGGGCTGCGGAAGTAAAATTCAACAGCGCAATTGACAGGGAAGTAGAGGCTGCTGTCAAGAGGATAAAGACAAAAGAAGACCTCATAAGGGAAACACAGCTAATACTTGACAGGGTGAAAAAGGAAAAAATCCTGTGCCAGATACACAAGGAAGTGGCAGATGTAAAGGAAAACTGTGATGTTTGCTTTTGCACGCCCCTTTTAGAAAAAGGTTCAAATCGTGCAAAACAGCATCGGCAGCAGCCGATGCGTATTGGCTATAAGCCAATAGCACGATTGAACCCCGTCGCCGAAAGCGACGCTGGTTCGATCCAAAAACGGTGAAAAATGTCAAAGCAGGAAATCTTGTTGCAAATTGAGGAGGCAGCTGGTAAGATCCATTCCATAAGCCAGAAAGAAAACTTTGCAGCCAGCACAGGAAAAGGGCTCAGCGAAGATGTCATAAGGCAGATTTCAGCAGACAAAAAGGAGCCAGAGTGGATGCTCAAGAAAAGGCTGGAGGCATACGAATGGTTCAAGAAAACTCCAGTGCCAACCTGGGGGCTTGACCTCAGCGAAATCAACTTTGATGACTTAATTTACTACGCAAGGCCGGACGCAGCACAGGCAAGCAACTGGGAAGACGTGCCTGAAGAAATAAGAAAAACATTTGACCTGCTCGGAATACCCGAAACCGAGCGAAGGGCGCTGGCCGGGGCAGGAGCGCAGTATGACAGTTCTGTTGTTTACCACAACCTCAAAAAAGAGTGGGAGGAAAAAGGGGTAATCTTTGAGGACATGGACGTGGCCGTGCAAAAGTACCCTGAGCTTGTGAAAGAGTACTTCATGACAAACTGCATCCCAATCAATGACCACAAGCTCATCATGCTGCACGCTGCGGTGTGGAGTGGGGGCACGTTCATCCATATACCAAGAGGCGTAAAGGTATCAATGCCGCTGCAGGCATACTTCAGGATGAACGCTAAAAAAGGCGGGCAGTTTGAGCACACGCTGATAGTTGCTGAGCCTTTCAGCGAGGTGTCATACGTGGAAGGCTGCTTCACAAAGGGCACGCTGATTACCACAAATCCCGATTATGTTCCTATCGAAGAAATAACTGCTGGCGATAAAGTCCTTACGCATACAGGTGATTATAAGTTCGTATACCATGTGCAAGAAAGGCCGTACACAGGAGAGCTATATTCTATCAATGTTAGCGGAGACAGCACAGCGGCAATTGAAGCCACAGAAGAGCATCCTTTCTTATGCGTCAAGAGGGAAAAGGGTAACGAAAGGAACGCCTCATGGACTAAAAAATGGGTTCCGGCAAAAAACCTAAGGAAGATGGACTACCTTGTTGTGCCTAAAATTAAGAAAACAGCATCTAAAGAAACCCGCGAATTTGAGATCGAGTTTAAACGCAGAAAAGAGAAAATTATTGTGCCTGCCAACAAAGCGTTCTTCAGGCTTGTTGGGTACTACCTTGCAGAGGGGAGTATAAGCAACAATTCTTACTTAAACTTCTCGTTTGGAAGCCACGAAAAGGGGTACATCGAAGACACAAAGAGGCTCCTCAAGGAAGTGTTTGGTGTAACGAAGGTTTACGAGCCAGTTCACAAGACGAATCACGGCACCTCTGTTGTCGTCTGCTCATCAAGGCTTGCCAGAATATTCAAACATTTCGGCACATCGGCTGATACAAAACACCTGCTGCAATGGATGCTTCTAGAGGATACAGAAAAGCAGAGTGAGCTTATAATCGGACTTTTCAGAGGCGACGGCAATTATTATAACAAAAGAACAAAAAACGGATGGCTAAAGGAAGTTTTCAGGATAAATACGATCTCTGAAAAGCTGGCACGGCAAGCACGAGACATCCTCCTCCGCTTGGGCATTGTCGCATTTATCAATAAGAGAGAGCGCTCACAGGAAGGCAGAAAGGCTATGTATACCATTGGCATCACAGGCGAATTCCTACACACGTTTGGGAATCTTGTCGGAAGAAACACAGAAAGCAGGTTGAACAACAAGAAGAGGGCAACCATGTTTTACATTGACGATAACTATGCGTACCTTCCTATCAAGGAAATTGCAAAGCGTCACGTTGAAAAACTACCAGTATATAACTTCGGCGTTGAGGATGATGAGAGTTACGCAGCAAGTGGAGTCGCCGTGCACAACTGCTCCGCGCCACAATACAACGTAAACTCACTCCATGCAGGAGGAGTTGAGATTTACGTCAAGGAAGGCGCCAGGGTAAGGTACAGCAGCGTTGAAAACTGGAGCAAGAGCACCTACAACCTCAACACAAAAAGGGCGGTTGTTGACCGCAACGGAGTAATTGAGTGGGTTGGCGGGAACGCAGGCTCAAAAGGAACCATGCTCTACCCGAGCAGCATGCTCAAGGGCGAAGGCGCAAGGGCCGACCACCTCGGGATAGCTTATGCTGGAAAAGGGCAGAACCAGGACACAGGAGCAAAGGTCTACCACCTTGCCAAGAACACTTCTTCAACCATAAAGATGAAAAGCATCAGCAGCCGGGGCGGAATAACAACCTACCGGGGGCTGGTGAAAATCGCGAAAGGAGCGACAAACTCAAGGGTAAGCGCAGTGTGCGATGCGCTGATAATGGACGAGGAATCAAAATCAAACACTGTGCCTGTCATGGACGTCAACGAGGAAAAAGTAGAGATTTCCCATGAGGCAACTGTCGGGAAGCTGAGCACAGAGAAAATATTCTACCTAATGAGCAGGGGCCTCAAGGAAGAAGAGGCTGTAAGGCTCATAGTTTCAGGATTCATAGAGCCAATAATGAAAGAGCTGCCGATGGAATACGCTGTCGAGCTCAACAGGCTGATACAGCTTGACATGACGGGTGCAATAGGATGATTTTTGTTGCATCACGCTTCTCACTTCCATAGCAGCTGCAATGATTTTACGGAGTTTACGCACACTAACATGACAACGCAATCAACAAGCGTAATCTGGGAACAGGAAGGGCTCAGCGAAGATGCAGTTAGGAGACTGTCAAAAGCAAAGAACGAGCCTGACTGGATGCTCCAGCAGAGGCTTGTCGCTTTCAAGGCATTTGAAGAGCTGCCCATGCCGCAGCTTAGCTACGGCCTCCATGTCAATGCACCTGTAAACATTGCGATCCAGAATTTGCGGCCGCTGGAAAACATAACAAGCCACAAGAGCAGCATTGCCGATGACGTCATTATCGAGGACCTTTCTGTTGCTGCCACAAAATATGAGAGCATACTCCGGCCGCTCATCACAGGCAGCGGGGAATACCGCAACAAGCTTGAGGCACTCTTCGCAGCATTCTGGAACATAGGCGTCTTTGTCTATGCGCCGAAACGGAAACAGAAGGGAGCTGCAACGCAAGTAACGCTTGAGCTAAATCAAAAGCAAACAACGCTTGCTGCTGTTGTGGTTGTCGCTGAGGAAAATGCAAACATTGCTGTCGTGGAATCGCTCATTGCAAATGAAACCGGAGCAGGAGCAAGCGGCCCTGCCTATCGGATAGAGGGTGATGGCGTAATTGCCGGGCGGAATGCCACTGTCAAGTTCGCCACGCTCCAGAAGCTCGGAAGCAATGTGAACAGCCTACTCATGCGGAGGGCAGGAGCGGGAAAGGATGCTGTTGTTGACTGGGCTGACATCAGCATTGGGGGAGGTACCACAAGGCAGGAAACCGAAACAATCCTCAACGGCGAGGGCGCAGCATCCACAATCACAGGAGCTTTCTTTTGCGACGGCAGCCAGCAGCTCGACATCATGGCCAAGGAAGTCCACAACGTGAAGAACACCACAAGCAACATCCGAATCAGGGGCGCCCTGCAGGGAAGGGCCAAGGCGATTGTGCAAAGCTTCACCAAAATAACAAAAGGGGCAGCAAACTCACAAGGCCACCAGAAAGCAAACGTGCTGCTGCTCAGCGACACGGCACGGGCCTCGCCAATACCAAAGCTGGAAATAGACAACTACGACGTCAAGGCCTCGCATGAGGCATCAGTCGGGCAGCTTGACGCTGAAAAGCTCTTTTACATGATGAGCCGGGGGCTGGACAGCAAGGAGGCAGTAACGCTGGTAGTGGAAGGATTCTTCGAGCCGCTGCTAAGGGAACTCCCATTTGCCGAGCTCGCAGATGACCTCAGGCAAACAATCCACAGCAAGCTACAGGCAACTGAAGAGGGACTGGCACAATGACACTCAACATAAGGAAAATACGGGAAGACTTCCCAATACTGAAAAGGAAGGTTTACGGAAAGCCGCTTGCCTACCTGGACAACGCTGCCACAACGCAAAAGCCAAGGCAGGTAATACAGGCAATGAGCGACTACTACGAAAACTACAACTCAAACGTGCACAGGGCAGTGCACAAGCTTAGCCAGGAAGCAACGCAGGCTTACGATGACGCGCACGAAAAAGTTGCAGAATTTACCGGCGCTGAAGGCATAGAAGAGATAGCCTTCACCAAGAACACCACAGAATCAATCAACATTGTTGCCAACTCGCTTTCAGGGAAGCTGAAGAAAGGAGACGAAATAGTGCTGACACAGATGGAGCACCACAGCAACATAGTGCCGTGGCAGCAGGCAGCAAAAAGAACAGGGGCAAAACTCAGGTATGCTGAAATAACCGGCAGCGGGGAGCTCAACATGCAACAGCTGCAATCAATAATCAGCAAAAAGACAAAAGTAGTTGCTTTCACCCACGTTTCAAATGTTTTGGGAACAGTAAATCCTGCAAAAGAGATAATTGCAGCTGCCAAGGAAGTTGGAGCCATAACTGTTTTGGACGCAGCACAGTCAGTGCCGCACATGCCAGTCAATGTGAAAGGGCTTGGCTGCGACTTCATGGCTTTTTCCTCGCATAAAATGCTGGGCCCGCCAGGCATAGGAGTGCTGTACGGAAAGGAGGATATGCTTGAAAAGACCGAGCCACTCTTATTTGGAGGGGACATGATAAGCGAAGTCAGCTTCCAGGATGCAAGCTGGAACGAGCTGCCCTGGAAATTTGAAGCCGGCACGCCAAACATGGCAGGCGCAGTCGGGCTGGCAGCGGCTGTTGATTATTTGCAGAAAATCGGCATGGAAAACATTCACGAGCACGAAAAAATGCTGACGGCAAGGGCAATGAAGAAGCTCGCGCAGGTTGATGAGTTGACAATTTACGGGCCTGAAGCTGCGAAAAGAGGAGGGCTTGTCGCATTCAACATAAGAGGAGTACACACCCATGACGTTTCAGCGCTGCTGGACGCGCAGGGAATAGCTGTAAGGGGAGGCCACCACTGCGCAATGCCGCTGGCACGGCTCCTTGGAATTGCAGGGACAACCAGGGCAAGCTTTTACCTTTACAATACTCCTGAAGAAGTTGACAAGCTCGCTGAGGCGCTTGAAATGGTCACTAAGAAAATGAAAATTGCCACAATACGAAAATGACTATGCCAGACTCAATTGAAGAACTGTACCGAGAAGAAGTAATGGACCACTACCAGAACCCGCGGAATTTTGGGAAGATGGCAAACGCTAACGCCAGCTATCATGACTACAATCCTGTATGCGGGGATGAGGTTGAGGTGCAGCTAAAAATTGAAAACAGTATTTTAAAGGAAGCGATGTTCACAGGCAAAGGGTGCGCCATAAGCCAGGCAGCAGCCTCGATGCTGACTGAAGAGGTAAAGGGAAAGGCGCTCAAGTCTGCTGTTGCAATGACAAAAGACGATATGCTTAAAATAATAAGGATAAACCCAGGCCCTGTAAGGATAAAATGCGCGCTCCTGGCGCTCAGGGCACTCCAAAAAGGAATAGTTCAATATGAGGCAACAAAAATTGGAATGGCAAAATGACAGACCTGGAAATAAGAAACCTGCACGTGGAAGTTGAAGGCAAGGAAATACTCAAGGGAGTAGACCTTGTGGTCAAGAAAGGGGAAGTGGTTGCACTCATGGGGCCGAATGGCGCAGGGAAAAGCTCACTCGGCTATGCGCTGATGGGCCACCCAAGCTACAAGGTAACTGCAGGGCAGATAATCTTCAAGGGAGAGGACGTAACACGGCTGCCGCCAGATGAAAGGGCAAGGAAAGGGCTGTTCCTGTCATTCCAGTACCCAAGCGAAGTGCCGGGAGTAAGCATGGCAAACTTCCTCAGGACAGCGATGAACTCGCGAAGAGAAAAGAAAAACCCGGTGCCTGTAGGCGAGTTTGTAAAGCAGCTCAAGGAAACAATGAAAATGCTGAAGATTGACGAGTCATTCATGCACCGCTACCTGAACGAGGGATTCTCAGGAGGGGAAAAGAAAAGGGCAGAGATACTGCAGATGGCAATGCTCAGGCCAGAGATGGCAATACTTGATGAGACAGATTCAGGGCTGGATGTTGACTCGCTGAAAGTCGTGGCTGACGGAATCAACAGCCTGCTGAATCCAGAGACCGGAGTCCTGCTGATAACACATTACCAGAGGATACTTGATTACATAAAGCCAAACAAAGTCTACATCATGATAGCTGGCAAGGTTGTCAAAAGCGGCGGAGCCGAGCTTGTGCAGCAGATAGAAAGCCAAGGCTACGAATCAATTAAGGTGAC